>DATFWH010000138.1:0-3806 GCA_035259465.1 Binatia bacterium | reverse complement strand
ACATCGTCGTCAACATTCACCACATGGGCGCCATGATCGAGGATTATCTCGGCGACGGCCGGGCGCTCGGCGTCAAGATCAGCTACTCACGCGAGACCGAGCTGCTCGACACCGGCGGCGGGCTGCTGAAGGCCCGGCCGTTTTTCGAAGGCGGCACATTCGTCGTCGTCAACAGCGACGTGCTGATCGGCCTCGATTTGCGCGCCGTGGTCGAGCGCCACCGCTCAACCGGCGCCGCCGCGACGCTCGTGCTGCGCGCCGATCCCGGCGCCGACCGCTACGGGGCGATCGAGCTTTCGCGCGACGGCCGCGTGCAGAAGTTTTTGCATCATTGCGGGCCGTCGGTGGGCTCGGCCGGACGGCTGGAAAAATATATGTTCACCGGCGTACAGGTGCTGGAGCCGAATGTCTTCGATTACATGGAGGGCGAGCAATCGCGACGCTTCGGCACGACGACGGCGACGTATCCGAAGATGCTCACCGCCGGCGCCGACCTTCAGGGTTTTGTGTTCGACGGTTTTTGGCACGATCTGGGCACGCCCGAGAGCATTCGGCGCGCCGAGGCGAAGCTCGCCTCCGGCGACGTGAAGCTCGGATATCTCGGACCGCCTCAGGCTTGAGGAACGAGGAAGCGGATGGCGAGCATGAACGCCATGCCGCAGAGAACCGACGCGACGACTTTCCAGTTGAACTGGCGATGCGCCTCGGGCAGCAGATCGCCGGCGCCGAGATAAATGAAATCGCCGGCGATGAACGCGAGCAGCTTCTGCTGAAAGCCGGCGGGAATGAAACCCGCCAGCAGTGCGCCGATCGGATAGAGCAGCCCGGCGAGTATCAGCGCGAGCATCGTGCCGCCCCGGCGCCACTTCGCTTCGCGCATGATGAGCGCCGAGCTCATGCCTTGCGGGATCTCGTGCAAGACGACCGCGAGCGTGATCGTCAGCCCTAAGTATGGGTCGATGAGATACCCCACCATGATCCCTGCGCCATCGACAACGTTGTCGAGCGCCATGCCGAGCACGGCGACCGGACCGATCTGGTGCGTGTGGCATTCGGGCTCGCCGCACGCGTGGATCATGATGACCTTCTCCAACAGATAGAACGTGATGAAGCCGAGGGCGAGATAACCCGAATCGGACTTCAAATTGGTTTCCGGCAGGATCTCGAAAAACACCACCGCCAGAAGCACGCCGGCCGCGAAGGCGATGACATATCTCGGCTCGATCCTATCGCGCTCCACGCGCATGGCGAGCCAGCCGGAAAGGAAATCGCTCGATCCGGCGATCAATGCATAAAAATAGACCATCAGGTCGCCTACCGTTATCACAATAGGTAAATTGGAACACCCCGACTTAGTCGGGGGCAAAAGAACGTGGCGCGAGCGGTTATCGAGCTACGCTACGCGAAGCTCCCGCGCGTCGTGCGGAATCTTCTCGCGCACGAGCGACGCGGTGTTCACCACGTTGAGTTTTTTGAACAGGAACTCGAAGCGCTCCTCGAGCTTCTTTCCGATCTCTTTGCGAAAAGATTCCGGCAGCGTCCAGAAGCGCTCCTTCAGCGGGCCGAAGCCTTTTTTGCGTGTTTTGTAAATGAACTGTTCGTCGGTCTCGCCTTCCACCTTTTCGGCGGCGCACTCCTTGCGCAGATAATCGTAGACCTCTTTCTTCACCGCCGCGGGGAAAGCGGGGTCGTCGTAGAGCATGTTCTGGAAACCCGTCGCCAGGTGGATCTCGGCGCAGCCGCGTTTCGGGAAATGATCGAAGGCCTCCTCCGGCAATGTCGACGCGCCGTGCTGGACGGCGCCGGCGAGGCCGTATTTCTCCCGCGCGACTTTAGAGAGCTGCTCCAACGTGTCGAAATCGAGCTTGACCCGCGCGATCGTGCCGTCGGGCAACGGCACGCCGCCGTGCGACGTGCCGGTCTGGATGCTGATCTTGCTGATGCCCTTGAGACCCTTGCCGCGCTTGTCGAGCTCCTCGCGATAGCCGTCCATATAGGCCTCGAGCTCCTCGACCGTGCTGTTTTTCTTGCCCACCTCGCCGATCTCGCCCCCGACCGAAATTGTGATGCCCTTGGGCTCCAAGCCGCGCACGTGCGCGGTCAGCTCGGCCGCGACCGAGCAGTTATCCTGCTGCTGCGCGCGCACCGTGGGCCGGCTCAAATCGACGAGTGTCGAGCTGTCGATGTCGATATTGTAAAATTCTGCGTCGATCGCTTCTTTGATGAGATCCTTGAGAGCCTGAATCTCCGCCTGCGGGTTCTTCGCGAAATTCTTCGCGCTCGCCTGGAAATGGTCGCCCTGGATGAATAGCGGCCCGGTAAAGCCTTCCTTGATCGCGGCCGCCGTGACGACATGGGCGTATTCCGCCGGCCGCTGGAAAGTGTAGCCGATCTCCGACCGCGCGATCTCGAAAATCACCGCGCCGACTTTATTGCGGAGCGCGGCGCGAAAGATTGCCCGCGCCGTCTCGAACGTCAGGCCGCGAATGTTGATCGCCGGCACCGTGAAGCCGCTTACTTCCCCGCGGCCCATCGCGTCGTACAGTCGCTGGATGGAAGCCGGGTAGATTCCGAGCGCGCGCGCGCTTTGGCGCACGGTGTCCCGCGCGGCGGCCTTGACGGCGGCGTCTTCGCTGAAAACGCCGTTGAAAACGAGACGGTCGATTATGCCGCCGCGGAGCTTATCCGCATCGACGACGCGTGTTTTACCGTCGCTGTCCACGACGCCCTGAAGGCTTTTTTTGAGCTCTTCCTGATTCTGGTACCGCATATCGGCCTCCTTCGAATTGCGAGGTAGATTTGGCCCTCAAGTTAGATATCCCAAATCCTCCGGGTAGGCAAGAATTCGTCCGCACGGCATCCGGGCGCGGAGATCTCTTCTCAGGGCGTCGGGGCGGAGGCGAGGGCCCTGGTCAGGCTCGCGCGCGCGGAGGCGAGATCGGGGTCGAGCTCCAGCGCCTTGTTAAACTCGGCGATCGCCTCGGAGCGGCGGCCCAAGACGATAAGCACATCGCCCAGATTCACGTGCGCCAGCGGAAACGCCGGGCTGATCTCGATCGCTTTCCGCAGATGCTGCATCGCCTCCTGATACTGCCCGCGCGCGGCCAGCAACAGCCCGAGGTTATTCTGTCCTTCGAGAAAGTCGGGGTTGATCTCGACGGCCTCGCGGTAATGCTCCAGCGCTTCGTCTATCTTGCCTTCTTTTACCAACGCCAGGCCCAGGTTGTGGTGCGCGACCATCGAGTTGGGATTGACGCGGAGCGCTTCGCGGTATTGCGCGATCGCCTCGTCCGTCCTACCCTGCGCCGCAAGGGCGTTGCCCAGATTGGCCCGCGCCTCGTCGTAGTCGGGCTGAATCTCCAACGCCCGGTTATAGTACACGATCGCTTCCGCATAGCGCCCGCGCTCCGCCAGGAGTCCCGCGAGATTGTTGAACGCGATCCGCGACGGCCGGGGCGTGTTGGCAAGGACATAAGCATATAGGGTGGCGGAGTCCCGCCATACGCCGATCTGACGCCTCGTCATGACGGCAAGAGTCAAAAGCACGCCGAGCGCCGCGGCCCCGGCCAGATATCGCCCCAACCTTTCTTTACGCAGGCGCGCCCGCCAGAGCGCGGCGGCGCCGCCGCCTGCCAGCAGAGCCCAGCCGAGGCACGACAGATAAGTATATCGATCGGCGACCATCTGCGAGCCGCTCTGGGCTATGCCCGATACGGGCGCGATCAGCGCGAGATAATAGACCCATGCCGCCAGAGCGGCAGGCAGGCGCCGGCGCGCAAGCACCAAAACCAGCGTAACGGCGGCGG
>DATFWH010000137.1:0-15911 GCA_035259465.1 Binatia bacterium | reverse complement strand
GGTGAAATAATCGACGCCCTGCTCGCATTGCTCGACCAGCGTATCTCTGTAGACCTCCCAGTCGAGCTTGACCGGATCGCCGTTGACCTTTTCGAGCGCCTGATAGATCGGCACCGTGCCGATCGGCACCGGCGAATTGCGCAGAATCCATTCGCGCGTCTCGTGGATGTTATCGCCGGTCGAGAGGTCCATGACCGTATCCGAGCCCCAGCGGATCGCCCAGATCATCTTCTCGACCTCTTCCTCGACGGAGGAGGCGACGGCGGAGTTGCCGATGTTGGCGTTGATCTTGACCAGAAAGTTGCGGCCGATGATCATCGGCTCGCTCTCGGGATGGTTCACGTTCGCCGGAATGATCGCGCGGCCGCGCGCGACCTCGTCGCGCACGAATTCCGGCGTGACGAATTTAGGAATCGCGGCGCCGAAGCTATTTCCGTGCGCGCCGTGGCCGTTCGCAAGCGCCGCCTCCCGGCCGAGGTTTTCGCGGATCGCGATGTATTCCATCTCGGGCGTGACGACGCCCTGCTTCGCGTAGTGCATCTGCGAGACGTTGCGCCCGGCCTTCGCGCGCAGCACCGGCCGGCGCGACTCCTCGGGAAAACGCTCGGTGCCGTTCGCGCCGTTGTGGCGATAGCTCCCCTTGATCTCCTCCGCGTCGCCGCGCGCCCTGATCCATTCGCCGCGCAGCGCGGCGAGCCCTTTTCTCAAATCGATCTGCGTCTGCTGGTCGGTATAAGGACCCGAGGTATCGTAGACCGTCACCGGCGGGTTCGGCTGGCGCCGTCCGTTGGGAGAGAAGCCCTCGCGCGTCGGCGCGACGGCGATCTCGCGCATCGCCACGCGCACGCCCGCCTGCCGGCCGGCGGCGTAGACTTTTTTCGACGCGGGCAGCGGCTCGGTGCTGATCCCGGAACTCGACTCTTTATTCTTCCCGTTGGAACCCGACATGATGACCTCCTTGGATCTCCCGATCTGAGCCCTCACAAAAAGAAAAACCGCATCCGACTCGCCACCCGCCGGTGGCCAGGGAATACGGTTTAAGTTCGTCCCTGAAGCGATCTCAGGGACCGTGACTCTCACGCTTCCCTACGCCGGTGCTATCCGGATCAGGTTCAGAGGGTTGCCCGATTTCTCGAGCTCTCAGTCCGTTCGACGGACACCCCTAGCTTTGTTAACCCACACGTAACAAATGAGTCCGGCCAAGTCAATAAACGGCGCTAGTCTTGCCGGTAGCGTTCGACCGCTTCGTCGTACAGCTCTTCCTTGCCCTTCTCTTCCAGTTTTCGCGAGCGCTCCGTCAGGACTTTTTTATCCTCGACGAAGGCCTCGCGCGAGAACCCCAGGTTGCCGGGATGGAGACCGGTGTCCATGCGGATCGCGTCGCACGGGCAGGCCTCGACGCAAAAGCCGCAGTAAATGCAGCGCAGCGTATCGATCTCGTAGCGCACGGGGAATTTTTCCACCGGATTGTCAGGATACTCGCCGGCCTCGATGTAGATACACTCGGCCGGGCAGGCCGTGGAGCAGAGAAAGCACGCGGTGCAGTGCACGCTGCCGTCTTCTTTCAGCGTCAGGCGATGGCGGCCGCGGAACGTGTCGGGATAAGCGATGCGCTCCTCGGGATACTGCACCGTGATTGCGGCGGACTTATCCTTCGCCAGGCCGAAGAGGTGCAGCGTATGGATGGTGAGGTTCCGCCAGAAGCGATAGCCGGTGACGAACAGGCCGTGGATAATCTCCGGGAAATAGAGCTTTTCCCAGAGGCTCATGTGCTCGACTCTTTGCATGCGAGAATTAAAGTTTCGTGGTTACTCTATTGATTTATAACGGATTCCGGTGGCTACTTCAAGAAAACTTTCGACGCTTACTCGCTGTCGTACTGGAGGATGGAGTAGGAGCGGCAGCGAAGCTTCTCACGCCCCTTTAGGAACGCGAGCTCGATCAAAAACGCGCACTCGACGACCTCGGCGCCTAGCGCCGCAACGAGCTCGCACGCGGCCCCAGCGGTGCCGCCGGTCGCCAGCAGATCGTCGACGATGAGGACACGCGCCCCGGGCTTGACCGCATCGCTGTGGATCTCGAGGGAGTCCGAGCCGTATTCGAGCTGGTAGCTCGCCCGGCGCGTCTCGTATGGCAGCTTGCCGGGCTTGCGCACGATGCAGAAGCCGACGCCGAGGCGATAGGCCAGCGCGGCTCCGATCGTGAAGCCGCGCGACTCGATGCCGAGCACCGCGTCGATTTTTTGACCCTGATAACGCTCGGCTAAAATATCGACGCTTTTGTGGAACAGCGGCCCGTTCGCCAAAAGCGGCGTGATGTCTTTGAATATGATTCCCTTCTTAGGGAAATCAGGGATGTCGCGGATGGCCCGCTTTAGATCGGCAACCTTTTCGTCCATCGCATGGAGGTATCACACAAAGACGCGACTCGGCAAATCCGAGTCATGAACTTTTGACTTTTTACTTTTACCTTTTTACTTTCCCCAGACCTGTCGCGCGAGCTCGACGACGAGCGCCAATTTTCTCTTCTCGTCGTCCGGTGTGACGAGGTTGCCGATGACGTCCGACGCGAAGCCGCACTGCGGGCTCACGGCAAGCTGGTCCATTGGAATGTAACGGCTCGCGTCGTCGATGCGCCGCTTGAGATCGTCGATCTTCTCCAACTGCGGCACTTTCGTGCTGACGATGCCGAGCACGACGGTCTTTCCTTTCGGCACGAAGCGGAGCGCCTCGAACGTACCGGCGCGCGGGCTGTCGTACTCCAGCAGAAAGCGGTCGTGGTTGAGGCCATTGAGTAATTTTTCCGCGATCGGATCGTATGTCCCCTCGCGATGCCACATGCTGCGCTGGTTGCCGCGGCAGATGTGGATGCCAAAAGTCACGCCGTCGAAGCCGTCGATCACCGCGTTGTCGGCCTTGATCGAGCGCGCGAAATTCTCCATCGGGTCTTCGCCGCGCGCGCGCATGGCGTCGAGCGAAGGCTTGTCGACGTAGGCCGTGTAGCCCGGCGCGTCGATCTGAATGTAGCGGCAGCCGGCGTCGACGAGGCTTTGGATCATCGCACGCTCGATCTTCACGAGATCGGCCATGAAGTCGTCCATCGTCGGGTAAATCGCTTTCGACCGCTGGTGATCGAAGCGCTGCGCGATGCGGTCGGGGCCGATGAGCGTCACCTTGGCGGGCTTTTTCGCGACGGTTTTGACGAATTGGTATTCTTCGAGCGGCAGGTTGTGCGCAAGCACGAGCTTCGCCATCACCGGACGGCGCTGCGAGACTGCGGTCGCTTTTTTCTCGTCGACGGGAAACTCCCAGCGCTGGAGCGGCGCGGCGCCCTTGACACGCGCCTCGTAGAATCTCATGTCGGCTTTCGCCGCGTCGAATCCGGAGACCGACGCGCCGAAGCTGTCCTGGAAATTGAGCCGCCGCATCTCGCCGTCGGTGACGACGTCGAGCCCGGCGGCTTCCTGGAGCGCGACCGCCTCGCGAACGGCGCGGTCCTCCGCTTCGCGGAGCTCGTCCAAGTCCATCTGCCCTTCGTCGACCATCTCGTGCGCGCCCTTGAGATAATCCGGCCGCAGCAAGCTGCCGACGACGTCGGTGCGAATTCTTTTGAGGTCGCTCATGGCTCAACTGTTAGGCGACGCCCATGACAATGTCAACGATCACACGTAGCGAAGGTGGTGCGTCCCAAGGCGAGGACACGTCCGACACTGGCGCGAGTGTATCGTGATGAAGCGGGAATAGCACCGCCCATCGGCTACCGCCGACGGACGCGCCGCCTGAGCGCCATCACTGCACGCGCGCGCTGCAGCAATGCTCCGGCTCGTATCTCTGCGGGCGCAGATAGTTGAGGGGATTCTCCGCGACGTTGTCTTTGCGGATCTCGAAGTGGAGGTGCGGCGCGGTTGCGTTTCCCGTGCTGCCGACCTCGGCGATCGTCTGTCCCTGCGCGACCGTGTCGCCTTCCCGCACGCCGTTTTTCCGGTTGTGCGCGTAGACCGACGTCAGATTGCCGCCGTGGCGCACGATGACGATGTTGCCGTAGCCGCGGAGCTGATCGGCGTAGATCACCTCGCCGCTCTCGACCACGCGCACCGGCGTGCCCTCGGCGGCGGCGATGTCGATGCCGTCGTGAACGCCCTCGCCGCGCGCGCCGAACGCCGACGTCACGATGCCCATGATCGGCCATTCGAGCGCGCCGTTGCCGAGGACGGGAAAATTCGCCGACGGCGGCCGCAGCGCGACGGATGACGGCGTGATGATGTCGACCGGCAGCTGGCGCGACGCGCCGGGGATGAAAATTCTCTGCCCGACACTGATCTGGTTGGGATCTGAAATGCCGTTGACGCGCGCGAGTTGCTGGTAGGTGAGGTCGTACGCCTTGCCGATGCGATAGAGGTTCTCGCCGCGCTTGACGACGTGATAGACGCCCGGGCCGGACATCATCGGCGCCGGCGCGGGCGGCGACGACTTAAAAAGCGAACAAGAGGAAATGAAAAACGATAACGGGAGAAAAGCGAAAAGTGCGAAGGTGGGCGTCAGTCGGCCCAACCGTATTTCCCCCACAGTTTGACGAAGCGGCACTCGCCGAGGTTTTCTTCCTGGAAGCCGGATTCGGTCCGGCGGATGCGCTTGAGCACCTGCGACTCCTCGTCGCCGAGCGGAATCACGAGGCGCCCGCCCGGCGCGAGCTGATCGAGCAGCGGCTTGGGCACGTTCGGCGCGCCGGCGGTGACGATGATCGCGTCGTACGGCGCGTGATCGGACCAGCCGATCGTGCCGTCGCCGACGTGGAGCGCGACGTTATAGTAATGCAGCTCGTCGAGCACGGCGCGCGCGCGGACCGAGAGCGGGCGGATCTTCTCGATCGAGAAGACCTGCGCCGCGAGCAGCCCGAGTACCGCGGTCTGATAGCCCGAGCCGGTGCCGACTTCCAGCACCTTCTCGTCGCCCTTCAGCTCCAGCGCCTCGGTCATTAGGCCGACCATGTACGGCTGCGAGATCGTCTGCTTGTCGCCGATCGGCAGCGGGCCGTCGTCGTAGGCGCGGCTCGCGAGCGCCGATTCGACGAAGAACTCGCGCGGCACCTTGCGCATCGCTTCGGCGACGCGCGGGTCTCTGACGCCGCGCCCGGCGACCTGCTCCTGCACCATCTTTTCCCTGGCGCGGATGTAGGCGGTCGGGCTTCTCTCGGCGAGCATGGATGTGTTTGGAGGAAATGGTCGGGGCGACCGGATTTGAACCGGTGACCTCACGCACCCCAAGCGTGCGCGCTACCAGACTGCGCCACGCCCCGATCGAGATTGTGTTTGATAAGTCTTTTTAACATTTACGAGGGGGAGAAAGCAATTGGAAGATAGGAGAACGACTTACTCTGTTTCCGGCATCATGCACTTCGCGATCCAGTCGTCGAGCGAATCGTAGACAACCGTGTGTGGCCACTTCGGGTCTATCTCCTTCCGATATGTGAGATGGATTACGGCGAAGCGCGGCGGCGCGTCGCCGAGATAAAACAGCACGTCGTCGTTGTCTACGCGTCGGCCGACCGGCGTCGCGAGCGGCCGTAGAGGACGTGGCCGTTGCTTACCTCGCGCCGCAGCTCTGCCTCCATTTTACGCGCCTCGTCGTCAGAGAGCGCCCGCCACGGCGCGCGCCACGAGATTTGGGAATGGTCGGACTTCATCCACGTCGCGCCTTTGTGAGTTGGCTATTGGTTTTTCTCCTCAAAAAGTTGCTCGCACGGTTTGATAAGAAATTTGGCCAACCGTCGCGAGAAGCTGATAAATAGGAGTCCGCCAATGATCCAGATGGGGACGGCAATTGCACCTTGAGCAACGGACTGAGCCGTGAGTTGAATGAACCATTCCGGAGCGCCAAGACGAAAAAGAACTAGGAATGTAGCCACCCATAGAATGTTCGAAATGGCAAAAAAAAGGAAAAGGCAGCCTGTGTAACGAAGTATAGTTACCGCGACGTTATTAAGTGTATTCATCGTTCCTCACAAAGTGTTCACATCGCGTACACGAGATCGTTTATTGCGTATTAAAAAGTAATACGTTAACAAATGGGATGATCCATATGCCAGCGCATAGATAGGTTCTGTGTTTTACATCAAGTCGGCTTCGTTTAAACAAATCATACGAAAGTAAAATATTCAGCGCGGCTGAAGTTATTGCGAAGAACGCAAAAAATGTTTTTGTCGAGTCGTACGAATCAGCCACCAACGCTAATGCAAACGAAACAGCCGAAGTCAGTAATAGAGTCCACCCAAGACTCCGTTCTTTCGAAGTCATTTTTCTAACTCAGTGAGGAGTCATTCGCAATCGAGCTTTTTCTCCAAGGCGAGAAGCCTATCTTTCAAGAATTTCGGCGGCGCACCGGCATCGCGGAAAGCGCCACCGATGATTTTACGGACCACCGTCTTGTCGAAGAATACGCGCTCCGGACGTTTGGGACCCATGTCGAGCATCCCGTGCTTGCCGCGTTTGACGATATCCTTGTAGCCGTCGCCGTCCACATCGACCAGCAACGAATCCGAGTAGTAATATTCGCCGGCGTCTCCCCAATTCTCAGAAAGTTCCATAGGTTTTTGCCATCGATTGTTCGCCACATCGTACGTCCATAGATCGACTACGCTCAAGTCATACTTACCCGGCGCGTCGATAACGTAGCCGATTATTTTCGGGCCGATCGTCACGCGCCCGGATACCAAGACCTCTAGCTCATCGACATCGATGTAATACTTAGAGAAATAACCGCCAATTGTTTTTTGATCACCTTGGGAAATAACTTTAGGTGCGGGAGGGCATGCAGCCCGCGAGGAGACCAGCAAGACATCTCGCGTGAGAGCCGGGACAGCAGCGTCGAGTGCAGCAAGGATTTGACGCGTGACAGGAGGAATCGGTCCTCGGCTCGGCCCGCCGGGCAAATCCTGCGCGCGAACGGACAGAGCAAAAAACGTCGCGGCCAAAAACGTCGCAATCGCTGTCAGAGGGATTGCCACTACTACCCTTCCCCCACCCTCACGAATCTCGGCACGTGATTCTTCATATCCACTGCCGGGACGAGCTTCTCGATCACATCGACGTGGACGACGGGATTCTTCCCGGCATCGCGGACGAGGTTGGGCAAAGCCTCGCCGCGCATGCTCGCCTCGATCGTTTTCTGCCAGAGCTTTCGCACCGCGATGACGCCGCGGTCGGAGTGGCCGAGGTGCTCGCGCGCGCGGTCGACGATCGCGCCCTGCCCCACCTGCGCCGCGGTGTCCTGGCCGTTGATCGTCGCCATGTCGTACTGCTTGCGCGTGCCGCGCATGAGCGGCGCCGGGCGCGGGCGGTCCGTCTGCATCTGCCGCGGCTTGCCGTCGACGCGCGGATAGATGCGCAGCGTGAAGCTCCGCGTGCTGTAATCGTCTATCGGCATGCGCCACGACACATCGACCATCGCGGGCTCCGGATCGCCCGGCAGCGAGCCGCCGTGGTGCACGACGAGAAGCGGCGGCAAATACGCGACTTCGCGATGCCATTCCGTTCCGGGCTTCGGCCCCTGCCTGCGCGCGACGTAATACGCCATCGACTCGCTCGCCGCGACCTCGAACTCCGGCCGCTCCATCCATTCCGGCGCCGACGGCTCGCCGTTAACCGCCCGGCCGTGCAGCACCGTCGCGTGCAGCGGGTCGAGGCCGTTCTCGAGCTGCTGCATGTAATTGCATTCGCGCACGTAGCCCGCGTAGACGCGCTCGCCGTCCGTGCGCAAGAGAAAATGATAATTGTTCAGCTCCGGCGGAGCGCCCTTGCCCATGTAGCCCCAGATGATGCCGCCGAGCTCGCGCACCGGATACGACTTGAGCTTGATTTTATTTTTGAAGTCGCTGCCGGGCGGCTCGCCCGGCTGCTCGATGCAGCGGCCGTCCACGTCGTAGACCCAGCCGTGATAGCAGCAGCGGATGCCGCCCGCCTCGATCCAGCCGTATTCGAGCGAGGTGCCGCGGTGCGCGCAGGCGGGCTCGATGAGCCCGAGGCGGCCGGACTCGTCGCGGAAGAGAATCAGATCTTCGCCGAGCCAGCGCACGAGGCGCGGCGCGTCGGAGTTGTGCTCGTGCGAGAAGCCGACCGGCAGCCAGTATTTGCGCAGCGTCTCGCCCGCAGGCGTGCCCGGCCCGACGCGCGTCAATAGATCGTTTTCTACGGCGTCCATATCGGCCGAGTCATACTCCATCGGCCGGTTGGTTTCCAGGACTAGCCGTCGAGCTCGGGGTAGTGGCGGAAGATGCCCATCTCGTTGAACGGGATGCGCCGCTCGGAGGCGAGGTAGGCGGCGAGGCGCGGACGTTTGGCGATTTTATCGCGCAGCGCGGCGAGGCGCTTGAGCTTGCGCTCGTGGCGCTTCATCGCGCGCGGGAACGCGTAGCGCAGCCCCTCCATGATTTGGAACAGCGACAGATCGACGTACGTCGCTTTGTTGCCGACGGCATAGCCGGACCTGCCGTTGCGCTGGATCGCTCTCTCGAAGTAGCCGAGATACTTCGGAATGCGCCGCTTGCGGAAATCCTCGGCGCGCCGCTTCGCCTCGCGCTTTTGCTGCTCGTAGTAGAGCATGCCGGCGATCGGGTGGTGCACCTCGCTGGCTTCTTCAACGAGGTCGGCGACCGTGAGCTGGAGCTGGTGCGCCCACAATCGATCCGCCTCGCGCCGCGGCGCGAGCCCGAGCCGCGGCCCGAGATACAATAAAATATTCGCCGTCTGCCCGATGACGACATTCTCTGATTTCAAAAACGGCGGCGCGTACGGCGCGCGCTTGACCGACGGGCTTTCAAGAAAGCGAAACAGCTTATCCATGCCGCCCTTCTCCCGCGCGACATCGACGTAGCGCCCGCCCGCGTCCTCCAGCGCCAGCCGGATGAATTCCCCGCGTCCCTGGATGGAAGGCCAGTAGTAGAGTTCGTAGGGCATGGAGCACCTCCGACGGCGAGTTGACCTTGATAGTCAACCGGTAAAGCAAAATTAATGCGACCTCTATTCAATAGTCCACGCTAGTTTTTCCGCTTTTTCTAATTGTTCCGCCGTCAAACCGGCTTTGAGATCCTCGGCGTTTTGCCTGGCTCGTTGCAAAACACGCTGCGCCACAACTTCATCGGGAAAAGGTTTATAGAAATGCTCGACCGACCTATACCACGCGTACGCAGCGACACGATCAAAAAACTTGTTATTTTCATCTTCGTAGGCGACGCCGAGGTGTCTCCGCGCCTCCAATCCTCCGAACTTGACGCTGCGCTTTAGAAGTTCCATCGCTCGCTCAATATCTTGCTGAACACCCCAACCGGAATAATAAAGAAATCCCAGGGTGCCGAGCGCCGCCGCATATACATCCATATCACGTGTGCTTTGCGGTTCGATTGAAATTACACGCCGCCAATGCGTGGCGGCGTCGGCGAATCTTCTATCCGTATAGGCTGTCCTCCCCAACGTGAATTGACACTCTGCGGCTTCGATACTCAAGCGACTCAGCCGCTGTATTGGACACGGACCACTCGGCTGCAGCTGGCTGCAACCGATAGAGAGGAGAAGCAAAACCGATGAAATGAGCCCGTATCGCATTCAAGGACTGGGATACGGCAGCGAGATCGATGACGTCAAGGCCAGGGAGGTATTGTAGCAGGTGTCTTTGACGCCGCATCCCGAATGCTAAAATAAATTCCCAGCCGTGCCAGGCGGAGGAGGCTGCTGCATGGACAACGAAAACGTACCCAAAAGATCGATCGAGCGGCGCAAGCGCCGCGCAAAACGCAGAGAGGTCCGAACGCTGGCCGTCGACATAGGCGGCAGCGGCATCAAGGCGGTCGTTATGGACGAGCGCGGCCGGCCCCTCACGGTTGCGGACCGCGCGAACACGCCGGAGAACGCCGCGCCGCGCGCCGTGCTCCGGATCATCCAGCGGCTCGCGCGGAAACAAGGCCAGTTCGATCGCGTCTCCGTCGGCTTCCCCGGCGTGGTGCGCAACGGCGTAGTATGCACGGAAGGCAACCTCCATCCCAAGTGGTTCGGCTTCAATCTCGCGCGCAAGCTGGAGAAGACTCTCAAGCGCCCCGCGCGGGCGCTGAACGACGCGGACATGCAGGGCTTCGGCGCGATCTCCGGCCGCGGCGTCGAGCTCGTGATCACGCTCGGCACCGGCCTCGGCTCGGCCTTGTTCGTCGACGGCAGGCTCGTGCCCAACGTCGAGATGGGCTACGACCCGCTCGGCGGCAAGAGCTACCAAAACCTTCTCGGCAACAAGGCGAGAAAGAAGATCGGCAACAAGAAATGGAACCGGCGCGTGCGCCGCGCGATCGACGCCTTCGACCAGATCTTTCATTACGACGCGCTCTACATCGGCGGCGGCAACAGCGACAGGATCAATTTCAAATTGCCGTCCGGCGTGCGCACCGTCTCGAACGTGAGCGGCCTTTTGGGCGGCATCGCCCTGTGGAAATAGTCATCGCCTGAGCTTTTTCGAGGCACCCTAAGCTTCTTATTTTTCGAGATTTTTATCGGCTTAGTCCCAACACCGGGTCGGGCCTCCCGACGAGTCTTAATAAATCCGTAAATAAAATGACATTCTATTATTTTACCTTGAAGCCGGTATATGACCGCCCGCGCGTATACGGAATTGGCAGTCAGGCGAGTGGCCGCATGCGATATGGCGGTCTGCGGCCTGCTGAACGGCGCCTCGCGACATGCGACGATAAAGAATTTTTTCGCCGTCATGAGCCGGCTCGGCGACGGCTGGTTCTGGTACGGCTTGATGATTATGCTGCCGCTTCTCTACGGCCAAAGCGGCGTCGCCTTGTCGCTCTTGATGCTCCGCGTCGGCATTCTCAACTACCTCATTTACAAGATCGTTAAGGAAGCGACGGGCCGGGCAAGGCCGTGCGCCGTCGACTCGGGCATCGCCGTCGGCGCGGCGCCGCTCGATCAATACAGCTTCCCTTCCGGCCATACGATGCACGCCGTCGCGTTTTCGCTCGTCGCGGTCGCACAACACGGCGAGCTCGCGTGGATGCTCGTTCCGTTCGCCGCGCTCGTGGCTCTCTCGCGCATGATTTTGGGACTGCACTATCCGACCGACGTGATCGCCGGCGGCGTGATCGGCGCCTTCACAGCATCTTGGATGATCGGCAGCTAGGAGGATGGATGAAAATCGCGATCGCAACCGACGCTTGGGAGCCCCAGATCAACGGCGTCGTGATGACGCTCAAGAAGACCGCCGAGGCGCTTGCCGCCGACGGCCACGAGATCCGCTTCATCACACCCGATCAGTTCCCTAGCGTCGCGCTGCCCGGCTACGCGAGCATTCGGATCGCGCTTAAGGCGCAGCACGGCGTCGACACGTTCCTCGACGGCTTCAAGCCCGAGGCGATTCACATCGCGACCGAAGGACCGTTGGGGCTGGCGGCGCGCCGGTATTGTGTGCGGCGCGGCATGCGCTTCACCACCGCCTATCATACGCAGTTCCCGATGTATCTGCGCATGCGCGCGCCGGTGCCGATGGGCCTCACGTACGCCTACCTCCGCTGGTTCCACGCCCCGGCGGAGCTGACGCTGGTGCCGACGGAGTCGATGCGGCGCGATCTCGTCGCGCACGGCTTTCGCCACGTCGTGCTGTGGGGCCGCGGGGTCGATTCGGATCTCTTCCGGCCCCGCAAGAAGGATTTTCTCGCCGCACGGCGGCCGATTTTCATCTACGCCGGGCGCATCGCCGTCGAGAAAAATATCGAGGCCTTTCTCGCGCTCGACCTGCCGGGGACGAAGTACGTCGTCGGCGAAGGGCCTTATCTCAAGACGCTCAGGCAGCAATTTCCCGGCGCTCGCTACGCCGAGATAAAAAATCGCGAAGAGTTCGCGAAGTACGTCGCCGCCGCCGATGTCTTTGTCTTTCCCAGCCGCACCGACACCTTCGGCCTCGTGCTGCTGGAGGCGATGGCGTCCGGTGTGCCGGTCGCGGCCTTTCCCGTCACCGGCCCCGCCGACGTGATCGAGAGCGGCGTCACGGGCGTGCTCGACGACGACCTCCGCGCCGCGGCGCTCGCCGCTATGAAGCTGGACGGCCGCGCCTGCCGCGCATTCGCTCTCGGGCACACCTGGCGCGACGCGGCGCGCCAATTCCTACAGCATGTCGAGACCGCCGTCGGCGGAGCGCCGACGCGCGACCCGGCGGCGGAACACGTGCCGGATTTCGCCCGCGCCGATCGCGTCTAACTTATTCCTCGCATTCTTCATGGCATGCGTCGACATTTGGCGCCGGCTTGACAATCCCTCGCGCCGCGACGATGTTGAGCGCATGGAAGACACCAAGCGTACGTTCAATCCGCATGCGTGGGAGAGCCGCGGCTTCATCGACAGCTGGGACGAGCGCACCGAGCGCGAGCGCTCGATCCGCGACATGCAGAAGACCGCCGCAGTGCTGATGCTGCCGCATCCCCGCGAGCAGGCGATCCGCGTGCTCGATCTGGGCGCCGGCTACGGCGCGCTCGCGATGACTGTTCTGGAGGACCGGCCGAACGCGACCGCGGTCTGCTACGACGGGTCGGAGGAGATGATCCGCCTCGGCCGCGAGCGCGCCGCGCGCTTCGCCGGCCGGATCGAATTCATTCACGGTCCGCTCGACGCGCCCGACTGGGCGCGCCGCGTCGCAGGGGCGTTCGACGCGGTCGTATCGGCGCGCGCGCTGCACCACCTCACGCACGAGCAGCGGCGCCGCTTATTCCGCGACGCCTATGCGCTGATCAACTCCGGCGGCTGCTTTATCAACGCCGACCACTTCGCGCACGTGAGCGACGATTTGAAAGAGCGCTACCGTCTCGCCCGCCGGCGCTGGATGCGCGCGGACGACACGCCGCAGCAGCCCTCGGGCGAGAAGCTGCCGCACGGCGCGCACTACAACGGCTCGATGGAGCAGGAACTCTCGTGGCTGAAGGAAGCGGGTTTTCGCGACGTGGACGTGTTCTGGAAATTTACCAACTACGCGGTGTACGGCGGCTTTCGCTGATTACTTCGCCGCGTAGAGAGAATCGATGAAACCGCTCTCGTCGAGTTTTTTGACGAAGCGGCCGTCGACGATATCTTCGATCTTCACCGATCCGATCTTCGGGTTTTGCAGCGCCATCAGGCGCTGCGCGTTGCGCATCCCTTCGAGCGTCGGATAAGGCTTGCGGTTGAGCGTCAGGATCTGGTCCTGATACCCCTCCTCGATCGCCGCCAGGTCTGTCATGCGGAGATTTTTCATCATGCTCTTGATCACGACGGGCTTGTTCGCCGGCTGGAGCACGAAGGCCACGCTCTCCGTCAATGCCGTCACGACTTTCTCGACCTGCGGCACGTGCTGATCGAGGTAAGCGCGCGTCAGGCCGATCCCGAGACCGGGAAAATACACGTTTGCCTTGAAGAGATCGACAAGCAGGGAGAAGCCTTTGCCGACGAGATGCCGGCTCGTCGTGGGATCGAGCACCGCGGCGTCGATCCGGTGCGCCTCGATCGCCTTCCCCATCGTGATCGGATCGCCGGTCGGTACGAAGTTGATGCGGTCGCGCTTGGGCTCAAGCCCGAGTACCTCAAGCGCCAGCATTGAATTCATCCACGTGCTGCCCACGATCGTCTGCACGCCGATGCTTTTGCCGCGGAGATCGTCGGCCTTCTTGATGTCCGGCTGCGCGATCAGCTTCCAGGTATTTTTGTCGGAGATGCAGCTTAGCATCTTAAATTGATTGCCCTGCGCCACCGCTCCGAGAAACGGCACGCCGGTCGTGAAGGCCATCGGCGTGTCCCCGGCGACGAGGCTCGCCAGCATCGTCGGGCCGCCGCGAATGAGAACCGCGTGCGCCTCGATGCCGTACTTCTTGAAGATGCCCTGCTCGTCGGCGATCCACAGCGGCAGCGTGCTGGCGGTGATCGAAGCCGTGCTGATTTTGATGCGCTCGGGCGCCGCGGCGGCGAAAGCGGCGGACGGCAGAAGCAGAAAGAGAATCGCGACAAGATAACTCGACCGGATGGATCGATGAACTGCTCTCATAACACCTTTCGCACGAGGGGAAATTTTACCGATTGTATACGAAGCGGCGGGAAAGGTCAAAGTTAATCGCATGAACGGAGCGATTGGCGGCTCCTAATACAGCGCCGCGACGCTATCGCCGCCGCCCTGCGGGATGCCGAAGCCGCAGCGCGAGTGCAGGTAGTGGTCGAATTCATCGTCCGTCGGGAACTTGAAGCGCACCGCCCCTTTCTGCTCCCAAAGCTCCTTCGATGCGACGCGGCAGAGTTTTTTGCAGTCGCCCCCCGCGCAGCCGGGTTCGGAGGCGACGATCGTCGCCGTCGTGCCGAGCCGAGGGTCGGTGCCGCGCGCGTCGGCGCGCACCACCAGACCTTTGCCCACATAATCAATGCCGGCGAAGCGCCGCTTCGTCCGGTCGGGGTTGAGATCGACCGGCGCCTCGGCGAGGGCGCCGCTCAACACCTCGTGCGTTTCGGTGTCGAACTCGACCCGCTCGCCCGTCGGGAGCGTCACGATCGAGCGCCCGCCGGCCGCGGCGATCGCCGGGACATATTTGCGCGGAAAAAAATGGAGCACGCTGTTCATCAGCTCGCTCAGGCGGAACTGCCGGTCGCGCGAAGCGGCCCAGTCGGTCACGGAAAGATGGATGTCCTGGCGTGCCCGGTCGTCGAAGCGGAACTGAAAATCGCGCGTGAAGAAGAGGTTTTTGTCGATGTTGTAGCGCTCAGGAAGAATGCGATTGCCGCCGCGATTGGAGAAGTCGAAGCCGACGATCATGCCCTTGGGATCCTGCCGGTATTGCCAGGCCGCGAGCGGGGCGCCGACCGTGCGCGAAAACACGCGCGTGTCGTATTTGGTCTCAGCCGCTGCAATATCTTTGTCCGGCGCCGCGACCCGCGACTCCGGGAGCATCGCTTCGAGCCGCCGCATGCTCTCGGTCGCCTGCGGCGGTGTCGCGGCAGGCGTCTCGAATGAAGTCGCGGCGCTCTCCGCAGACGCAGCGGCCGAATCGGTCGCTGGCTCGGTGGCTGATTCTAGCGCCGGAGTCTGATCCGCGGGCTTGGGAATACTAGAGGGAAAGGAGACGACGGCGGGTTTGCTCCAGCAGCCCTGCGTCAACAGGACAAGGAGCGCGAGCAAGGCTGCGTGACGCAGCGTTCCACGGAAGATCATGACAGCAATGAAGCGAGTTGGTGAAAATACCAGAAACGAATCGGCTGCGCAAGGAAGCCATCGCGGCGGCCGCGGCTAAGCGGTCTTTGCGACCTTACGCTTGAGCCAGATCGTTCCTACGACGGTGAGAAGGACCGCGAGCGCAAGCAGGACATAGCTCGCGGGACCGGGTTCGCGCACGGCGCGCGCGAATTGGCGGGCAAAAAAATTAATCACGAGGATGCCGGGGGCGAGTCCGAGAAGCGACCCGGCGAAATAGTTCCACACGGGCACGCGAAAGGCGCCGGACAGGACGTTCACGATCGTGAACGGCGCGACGGGCAGAAGACGCATGGCGGCGATTGCGAGAACTCCGGTCTGGCCGATGGTCTTCTCGATCTTTCGCCATTTCTCGCCCACGAGGCGGCGGACGAAATCCTTTCCCATGAAGTAGCCGACGCCGTAGGTGACGGCGGCGCCGAGCATGCACCCGGCGAACGAATAAGCCGTCCCGGCCAGAGGACCGAAGACGAAAGCGGTCGCGAGGATGAGCAGTAGCACCGGAAAAGAGACGAGGCTGCCGACGATATAGGCGGCGAGAATGATCGCGTGGCGCGCCGGGTTATGGCGCAGCGACACAGACCAGCCGATGATTTTCCTGATGTCGATCTGCTCCGCGAGCGGCGTCCAGCGCCACGCCGCCGTCATGGCGAGAAGAAGCAGCACGACCGCAGC
>DATFWH010000136.1:0-5950 GCA_035259465.1 Binatia bacterium | reverse complement strand
GCTGCTCGCCAAAAGACAGGGATTCGTGCAGCTCGCGGACGCCTCGGCGCTCGGCCTCGTCTACCCACACAACAATATCGCGACCATCGACGCTTTTAATCGCGCCGAGGCGGAAACGCTGCGCGCATTCCTGCGCGCCTTCGTCGAAGGCATCGCTTTCTACAAGACCCGCAAGAGCGAGACGATTCCTTTGATCAAGGAATTTCTCCGCCTGAGCGACGACGCGATCGCCGAAGAGTCCTACGAATATTTTTCGCGCGTGACGCCGGCCAAGCCTTACCCCAGCGTTGAAGGCATCCGCACGGTGCTGACCGAAATGGCGGCCGGCAATCCCGCCGCGAAGGCGCTGAAGCCGGAATATTTCGTCGACGCCAGCTTCGTCAAGCAGCTCGACGACAGCGGCTTCATCGACAAGCTGTATCAGAAAAATTGACTCGCATGATAAAACTAAATGTCGCGCTCGCCGCGGCCTGCTTTGCCGCGCTCGCTCTTTCCACCCCTTCTCAAGCGCTGGAGAAGGTGCGCTACGCCTATCCTGCGAAGAGCCTCAACTACCTGCCGCTGTTTCTCGGCAAAGACAAGGGCGTTTACGCCGCCGAAGGGATCGACCTCGAGCTCGTGCTCGTCACCTCGCGCATCCAGGTGACGGCGCTCACCACCGGCGATCTCGAATTCTCCGGCGCGCAGAGCCAGGTCTCCAGCGCCGCGGCGCTGGGATTTCCCGTCAAAGTGGTCGGCTTCATCACCATCAAGCCGACGTTCTGGCTGACGGGTCGTCCGGAGATCCGATCAATCCAAGACCTCAAAGGCAAGGTGATCGGAATTACCGCGATCGGATCGTCAACCGATACGCTCGCGCGCTATCTCGTGCGGAAACACGGGCTCACGCCGGATAAGGAAGTGACGCTCTTCGCCACCGGAACGACGGCGAATATTCTCGCGGCGCTGAACGGCGGCTCCGTTCAGGCCGGCATGCTCTCGCCGCCGTTCCATTCGATGGCGCGGCTGATGGGCTTCCACATTCTCGCGTATCTCGGCGACTACGTTGAGCAGTCGCTCTCCGGCGTCGGGACTTCCGACAAAATGCTGCGCGACCGTCCGGACACGGTGACGCGGGTCCTCCGCGCCACGCTGAAAAGCCTCCGCTTCGTCCGGCAATACAAAGAAGAGACCATTCAATACATCGCGCGCGAGTGGAAGGTCGAGCGGCCGCTCGCGGTAGAGCTATACGGCTCGATGCTGCCGGCCTTTTCTCCCGACGGCGGCATGAACGAGAAGGGCATCCGCGACGCGCTCGAGCGAGAGATGGGTCGCGTCGACAAGAAATACGAGATCCCGCTCTCGCGCGTCGTCGACCTGCGCCTGCTGAAGGAAGCTCAAAAAGGGTTGTAGTCGATGAGAAGGACAATCACTTTCGCCGGCGGCGACTACGACCGCACGCATGCCCTGATCGAAGGAACGATCAAACCCGAAGGCCTCGAGCTCGACTGGAAAGTCCTGCCGTATCACGACATCTGGACGCGCATGCTGAACCGCTACGAGTTCCACGCGTCCGAGCTGTCGCTTTCGTCGTATTTGATCGCGCGCACGATGGGCAAGCCGCTTATCGCTATCCCCGTCTTCCCCGCGCGCGCCTTCCGCCACTCGTGCATTTTCGTCAACGCAAAGAGCGGCATCCAAGAGCCGCGCGATCTAATGGGCAGGAAAGTCGGGATCGCGGAGTTCCAGCAGACCGCGACCGTCTGGGTACGCGGCGCTTTGCAGCACCATTACGGCGTCGATTTGCGGAAAATACGCTGGTTCACGTGGGCGAAGAGCCGGATGGACATCGAGATGAGCGGCGGCTTCGACTTGACGCAGCTGCCGCCGGGCAGCGCGCCCGACGAGATGCTCGCCGCGGGCGAGCTCGACGCAATGATCTGCGCGAATCTTTTCCCGTCGATGCTGAACGGCCGGCCAGAGATCCGGCGGCTGTTCGAAAATTATCCGGAAGTCGAGGCCGATTATTTTAGAAAGACCGGCATTTTCCCGATCATGCATACCGTCGCGATGCGCGAGGATCTGTGGAAGGAATCGCCGGAGATCGCCGTCAATCTTTTCAAGGCCTTCCAGCAGGCGAAGCTGCAGGCCTACGATCGGCTGAACGATCTCTCGCCCTATAAGATCAGCCTGGTCTGGTTTCGCGAGCCGCTCAGGCAGCAGCGCGAAACGTTGGGCGACGATCCTTGGCCGTACGGGCTGGAAAAAAACCGGCGCGTGGTCGAGACGCTGATGGGCTATCTCCACGAGCAGGGGCTCGCGTCGCATAAGATTCCGGTCGAAGAGCTTTTCGCGCCGAACACACACGACTTGTCGTGAGCAAATGCGGTGCATTGCGCCGCGCTTGGGTGGACAAACTTTCGGGGAAGGGTTAAACAGCCGTTAGAATAAGGAGGGCGTTTCCATGGAAAAGCCGCGCATCCGCCACATCGCCATCAATGTGCAAGACCGGGAGAAAACCGCCGCGTATTATAAAAAGGTTTTCGGCATGGAGGAAAAGCAGCGGGGCGAGAACGGCACGATCTATCTCTCCGACGGCTTCGTCGATATCGCGCTCATCAGCACGCCGCGCCATCCCTGGGGCATCAACCATTTCGGCTTCAAGGTGGACAGCGTGAAAGAGATGGAGCAAATCGCCGATACGACGGCCGAGGCGAATACCTTCGGGGCCGTCGCCGAGAGCTGGATCAAGGATCCGGAAGGCAATCGCGTCGATATCTCCGAGCATGGCTGGCCGGTGTAAGTCTACTTTTTCCGTTCCGAAGGGAAGCAATTTATGAACGAGCAGGGTTGGAGACAAGCGCTCGGAGAGCTCGCACGCGAGACGATGTCGTCTCCCGAGCTCGATCGCTACTATGCGATACCGATCACGCGGCCGCGCGCGCAGATCATCTTAAAACAGCTTTCACTCTATGTGCGCCACCGCCGCGACTGCTGGGCCTACGTTTCCGGCAACTGCCCGGTGCTTTCGGTGAAACAAAAGATCCTCGGCCACGAATACGAAGAGGTCATTCGCGACCAGCACTCCGAGCACGGCCATCTCGACCTGCTCATCCGGCAGGGAAAGGCGATCGGCCTCACGGCGGAGGACATCATACAGACCAAGCCGATCGCGTCGACGATGGCGGTCCTCTACGCCTGGGGCTGGATGACGAAAAATAAGCCCTGGCTGGAGGGGTTGGCCTCAATGACGATCACCGAGTGGAACCAGGACGACCGCCTGCTCGGCGATCAGGGCGGCGGCCACGCGTATAAAATGGGGCAGCGCTGGGTCGATCAGCTCGGGCTCACGTGGGACGATCTGCCCAACTGGCGCGCGCACCGCGAGGCCGACAAGGAGCACAGCGATATGTTTCTCTCTGTGCTGGCCGAGCACGCCGTCGGCGACAAGGAAAAGCTCGTGCTTAACGCGGCACGCGAATCCGAGGCGCTTTACCGCACGTATCAGGCCGGCATCGCATCGGCGATGGAAGCGGCCTGAGACCCCGATGATGCAGACGCGAAAGCCGGTCTTCCCGCTGCTGCTCGCGCTTTTCATGATCGCGGCGGCTACGGGGTCTTTTGCCGCCGATGCGGCGAAAGAAAAAATCACCTTCGGCTATGCCGCGATCAGCCCGACGATGGCGGGCGTCTGGATGGCCAAGGAAGTCGGCGCGTTCGAGAAGTACGGTCTCGACGCGCAGCTCATCTATATCGCCTCCGGCGCGACCGTCATCCAGGCGCTCGTCGGCGGCAGCCTCAACGCGGCGCTCGGCGCGAGCAACGCGGTCATCGCAGCCACGTTGAAAGGCGCACCGGTCGTCGCCGTCGGCAGCAACACGAGCCGCCCCGGCATGGTGCTATGGGTCCAGCCCGAGATCAGCCGGCCCGAGCAGCTCGTCGGCAAGCGGCTCGCGATCACGCGCTACGGCTCTTCGAGCGACTTCGTCACGCGACTGATAACTAAACGGTTGGGTCTCGACGGCAAAGTCGAGATTAGGCAGTTCGGCGGCGTGGTCGAAGCCGACATGGGCTTTCGCGCCCGGCAGGCCGAAGGCCGGGTCGCTTCGCAGTCGCCGGAGCCTCAGGCCAAGGCCCTCGTCGACGCCGCCGAGCTCGGGATTCCGTACTCGATGAACCTGCTCGCCGTGAGCGACGAGTTTTATAAAAAATCGCCGGGCACGGTGGAGAAGATCGTGAAGGCCTACATCGAAGGCATCGCCGCGCTGAGAACGCGTAAGCAGCAGGCGCTGCAGATGCTCGGAAAGTACATGGGACCGCGCGGGGGCACGCCGGAAATGCATTATGACTTTGTCATCAAGTATCTCGACCGGGTTCCGCGCGTCGATCCCGCGGCGGTGGACACGATTCTCGAGATGGTGGGCCACAGCGGCCCGGTGCAGGCGAAACTTTACGACAACGCGATCATCGACAAACTCAAGGCCGAAGGCTTTTTCGACAAACTACAACAGGCGGGGAGCCGTCCATGAAGCAGGCCGCGTGGCGCGATACGCTGGGTGAAATGGTGCGCAGTTACATCCGCTCGCCCGCGCTCGAGCGTTATTTCGCCGTCAAGATGAACAAGCCGCGTGCCGCCGTCATGGTGACGCAGCAGAGCCTTTTCGTGCGCCATCGGCGCGATTGCTGGGCGAACGTCTCCGGCAACTGCCCCGTGCTTGCGATCAAGCAGCGGATCTTGGAGCATGAATACGAGGAGATCATCCGGGATCAGTTCTCCGAGTACGGCCATCTCGCGCTGATCATCAAGCAGGGGCAGTCCGTCGGCCTGGCTCCCGAAGAGATCATCGACGCGCAGCCGCTCCCGTCGACGCTCGCGACGCTTTACGCGTGGGGCTGGATGACGCGCGAGAAAAACTGGGTCGAGGCGCTCGCCGCGCTCACGATCACCGAATGGTGCAACGACGACCGCCTGCTCGGGGATTTGGGCGGCGGCCAATCGACGCGCATGGCGAAGCGCTGGATGGAAGACATGGGCTTCACTTGGAAGCAGATACCCAACTTGCAGGCGCACAGCCAGGCGGACGAGAAGCACAGCGATATGTTTTTGCCCTTTCTCGAAAAATATGCGACAGGGGAGATGGAATCGCTGGCGCTGGATGCGGCGCGGCAATCGCTCGACTTGAATGCGATTTTCCGCGAAGGCATCGCGCAGGCGCAAGAGCAAATAATGTTGTAAACGCGTACCCGGATCGCTCGGGAGGTCCTATGAGCTACTGGCAGAAAGCACGGGCGGAGATCGACGAAACCATCAACCGGCATTTCGACACGCCGGAGTACAAGCGGCTCTTCGGCGTGAAAATCACGTCGAAGCGCAACGAAGTGCTGAGCCGCCACTATCCGCACTACATCAAAAGCCGGCGCGACTGCTGGGCCGCGTCGATGGCGAAGGCGCCGCTCGACGTCAAGCGCTCCATCTGGGAGCACGAGAAAGACGAGCTCATCTACGACGAGCGCCTCGGCGCGGCGCATCTGACCGACGACGACATGTCGCGCGCAGTCGGCGAGGAGACGCTGCTCCCGAGCGCCCGCGCGGCGATTTACGCCTGGCTTTATCTCTGCACGACGCGCTCTTGGATCGAGAGCCTCATGATCAATCACGCGACCGAGCGGAAGAACAACTCGGAGATCGTAAAAGGCGGCGGCTTCACCGAGCGCATGGCGATGAAGCAGGTCGCGGACCTCGTCGGCTCGGTCGAAAAACTCGACAAGAACACCAAGGTGCATATGGTCGCCGACATCGACCATTCCAATATGTTCGAGGCTGTGTTCGAGCGCTACGTGACCGAAGAGCGCATCGCGCGAATGGTCGTCCGCGCCGCGCTCGACAGCTTGGCGCTCGACCGCGCCTACCGCAACGCTCTCGCCATCGCCATGATGGAAATACCGGAGTAAAGTTGCGCAAGCTCGAAAG
>DATFWH010000135.1:0-11487 GCA_035259465.1 Binatia bacterium | reverse complement strand
TCCGTGAAAAGCGACTTTCTGCGCGAACGGCAGAAAATCGTTCAAAAAGCCTGTCGGCGGCTCGGCTTTGAGAAACTCTTCGGCGAAGCCGACGAACGCCTCCTCGTAGGCGATATCGGGTTTCAGCCATTCGGTGTGGACCTTCGCTTCGCGGACCGCCTTGACCATATACGCTTTCAACCGCTCGCGGTATTCTCCCGCGTCTCCTTCGAGCGGGAAGCTGCCGACGAGCGTCTGATATAAAAAATATTCGTCGTTCGGATCGGGAACGTCTTTGCCCTGCACGCCGCTGCGTTTGGAGTTCAGCCGGCGCCAGCGCGAGATCGCCTGCTCCCATTCCTCCGGCAGCTCCGAAAGCACATTGATGCGCGCGCGCATGTCTTCGCCGCGCTTGGTGTCGTGCGTCGCCGTGGCGCTGAGCGCATTCGGCCAGCGCTCGGCGCGTGACGTATTATAGTGATGAAAAGTTTCGAGGCCGACGCCGAATCGGCTCGGGTCGCCGCCGACCTCGTTCAGCGAGACGAGGCGGTTATAGATGTATAGGACCGTGTCCTCGAACCCCTTCGCCATCAGCGGACTCGTGAGCTGCTGGAAGCGCATGACGAAGTTAATCCATTCATTGAGCTCTTCCGACGGCAGCGGCCGCGCCGGCTTGAGAAACAGGAAGCGCTCGATAAAGCTGAGCTCCAGACGGAGTCCGGGGTTCGATTGCTTCGCACGGCTCACCGCTTCCTGAAGTCGGAAGCGGTCCTCGTCGCTGTAGTCCTCGCGGTTGACATAGGTGCGGTAGATGGGGAAGAACGCCAGCACCTCGACGAGGCCGCGCTTCAAGCCGTACAGCGTAATGTCGGCCGCGTAACGGTCGCGACTCGATATCGCTTTCATCAGCCGGGCGAGCGAATCGACGTCTCCGGCCATGTGCTTGCCGATGATCAGCCGCTTCTTGTCGCTGACGAGGTCGAGATACGGCGTATGGAAGTCGGTGAAGCGCCGGTAGATGTCCGAGAACGATTGCTCGTTCTGCTTATCGCAGAAAAGCCCGTTCAAATAATTAAGAAACTGATAACCGGTCGTCCCCGAGATCGGCCAGCTTTCCGGAAGCGGCTCGTCGAGCACGAGAATTTTTTCGACGGTGATGTAAGCGTCGCCCGCGTACTGCCGCAAACGGCGTAGATAGTTCGCCGGATCGTACAAACCGTCGATATGATCGACCCTGAGTCCGTTGACCTTTCCCTCGCGCACGAGCTGCAAAATCAGCGTGTGCGTCCCGCGAAAAACCTTCTCGTCCTCGACGCGCACGGAGATCAGCTCGTTGATGTTGAAGAAGCGTCGATAATTGATTTCTTCCGTGGCGACCTTCCAGAACGAGAGACGGAAAAGCTGCTCGGAGAGAAGCTGATCGAGCGCATTGAAGCTTTCCGGCTTGCCGGGCTCGCCGTTGAGACGCGCGACGTTTCCTTCGATGAAGGCCTTGATGTCGGCGTTGGTGGTATAAAGCTCCCACAGCATGCGCTTGACGAAGCTGATTTGCGCCGCGCGATCGGCCTCTTCGTCCTTTGGAGGGAGATTCTTCAACACGTACAGAACGCCCAGCAGCTTGATGAAATCGGCATGATCGCCGCCGAGCTTTCGCCGCAGCGCGCCGAGACCCTGATTGAAAACCGTTGCGTATGCTTCGATGTAAACCGGCAGCGTCAGATTATAATAGCGGACCTTCAGGCCGTTCTCGCCGTACTCGAGCTTGATCTCGCCTTTCTCCAGCGACTCGCCGTAAAAACTGCCCAGAAACGGCGCCAGCACTTTTCCCTTGATGCTTTCGTAAGGATAACTCCAGTCGATGTCAAAAAAGTCAGCATAGGGAGAGGACTGCCCGTTCTCCAGGATGTCCATCAACATGCGGTTCTCGCCGGCGAACGCCATGTGATTGGGCACGATATCCTGTAGCCAGCCCATGCCCCGGCCGCGGGCTTCGGCGACGAGCGCGTCGAAGTCCTCCGGTGTCCCGAGCTCCGGGTTCAGCCGATTGGGATCGACTATATCGTAGCCATGCGTGCTTCCGGCACGGGCTTGAAAAATCGGCGACGCGTAAACGTCGGATATCCCCAGATCGTCGAGATATCCGAGAATCTCCTTCGCCTGCGCGAAAGGAAAGCCTTTGTGGAACTGCAGGCGATAAGTGGCCGTAGGAATTCTTGGCTCAGGCATGGCGCTCGCCCTGGGATGATTTGCGTCTCGGCCTCGGACGCGGAGCCGGCTGCTCGCCGTTCGTCGGCTCGCCATGTAGACGGAAAAGCGCCAGCGAGCGTCCTTCGAGATCAAATACCTCGCCGCCTCTCCTCACCTGCTCGCCGTCGCGTCCGACCGGCTCCCGCGTGTCGAGCAAAAGCTCCCATCTAAGGCGCGGCTTGTGCGCCGGCAGGACGAACGGCAGCGGCTCGTGGTGGGAGTTGAGGAGGATCAGCAACGTATCGCCGACCACCCGGTTGCCGCGCTCGTCGAGCTCCTCGATGGCGTCGCCCGCCAGGCGGAGCCCGAAGCAGCGCGTCTCGGGATTATTCCAGTCGTCCTCCGTCATCTCTTTGCCGTCGAGGCGAAACCACGTGAGGTCCTTGACCTCGGAGCCGCGGATCTTCCGGCCTTGAAAGAAATGGCGCCGGCGCAGCACGGGCTGATCCTGAAAAATCTTTATAAGGTATCGCGTGAACTCGAGCAGCTCCTGTCCCGAGCGGTCGAGGTCCCAGTTGATCCAGGAAATCTCGTTGTCCTGGCAGTAGGCGTTGTTGTTGCCGTTTTGCGTGTGGCCGATCTCGTCGCCGGCGAGCATCATCGGCACGCCCTGCGACAGGATGAGGGTCGCGAGAAAATTCCGCATCCGCCGCCGCCGGAGCGCCAGCACGGCCTGGTCGTCGGTCGGCCCCTCGACGCCCGAGTTCCAGCTTAGATTGTCGTTGTTGCCGTCTTGGTTGTTTTCGCCGTTCGCCTCGTTGTGCTTCTCATTGTAGCTGACTAAATCGTGGAGCGTGAAGCCGTCGTGCGCCGTAACGAAGTTGATGCTGGCGTAAGGCTGACGGCCGTTGCGTCCGTAGAGATCGGAGGAGCCCGTGAGGCGGTACGCGAGACCGCCCACCTGTCCGCCGTCGCCCTTCCAATATCGGCGCACGGTGTCGCGGTAGAGCCCGTTCCACTCCGCCCACAATACGGGGAAGTTTCCGACCTGATAGCCGCCCTCGCCCAGATCCCAGGGCTCGGCGATAAGCTTCACTTGCGAGAGGATCGGGTCCTGATGAATGATGTCGAAGAACGCGCCCAGACGATCGACCGCGTGCAGCTCGCGCGCGAGCGCAGCAGCGAGATCGAAGCGGAAGCCGTCGACGTGCATCTCCAGGACCCAGTAGCGGAGGCTGTCCATGATGAGCCTCAGCACCTGTGGATGCGTCATGTCGAGCGTGTTGCCGCAGCCGGTGTAATCCATGTAATAGCGCCGGTTGCCGGGCACGAGCCGGTAATACGACGCGTTATCCACGCCGCGGAAACAGATGGTCGGACCAAGCTGATTGCCCTCGCCGGTGTGGTTGTAGACCACATCGAGAATCACCTCGATGCCTTCGCGGTGCAGCGCTTTGACGAGGGTCTTGAACTCGTTAACCTGCTGGCCCAAGACGCCGCTGTGCGAATAGCGCGCCTCCGGGGCGAAGAAACCGATGGAGTTGTAGCCCCAGTAGTTCGTGAGCCCGCGGTCGACGAGATGCTTATCGGTGACGAACTGTTGCACCGGCATAAGCTCGACGGCCGTGATGCCCAGCTCCGCCAAATAATCGATGACCGCCGGGCAGGCGAGTCCGGCATACGTGCCGCGAAGCTCGCGCGGCACTTTCGGATGCCGCGCGGTGAATCCCTTCACGTGCGTTTCGTAAATCAGTGTGCGGTGCCATGGGATCCGCGGCGGCGTATCGTCGCCCCAGGTGAACGCAGGGTCTATCACCATGCACTTCGGCAAACCGGCCGCGCTATCGAGCCGGTCGATCGAGATATCCGCCTGAGGATGGCCGATCTTATACGCGAAGAGCGAGTCGTTGACGTCGATGTTGCCGGCGATCGCCTTCGCATACGGGTCGATCAGAAGCTTTGCCGGATTGAAGCGGTGGCCATCGTTCGGCGCGTAGGGGCCGTGCACGCGATAGCCGTAGAGTTGCCCCGGCCGCGCCTCGGGCAAGTAGACGTGCCAGATGTGCGCGTTTCGATCGACCATCGGGATGCGCGCCGATTCACGGCTCGCGTCCGGCGTATCGAACAGGCACAGTTCTACCTTGGTCGCGTTCTCGGAAAAAATCGAAAAATTGACTCCGGAGCCGTCCCAGGTTGCGCCTTGGGGAAAGGGACTTCCGGTCCACACGATCCAGCTCATCGTTCGCTCCCTCCGCTCACCGCCTCGCGGCTGAACAGCGCGAAGGCCCGGCCCGCGATCTCCACTGTCGTCGCGCGATCGCCGTCGATGACGCGCTCGAGCGCGCTGCCCTTGCCTTGCCATTTCGCTTCCGCGGAATCGATCACTTTAGTCCAGCTTCCGGATACAAATGAGGTATCGAATTTTTGCGGCGCCGTATCGAAGTTAATAACGATCAAACTCTCGTCGCCCCCGCTCCACCGCCGGACGAAAAGCAGGCGTTTTTTCTCCCAGGCGACGACTTCCATCGCCTGTTTGTCGAGCGAAGCGAGGCTCGGTGTCTCCTTACGAATACGCATGAGCTCTCGATAGAGCTCGAAAAGGGCCGCGTGCGGCTGTTTTGTGCGCAGCTCGAGATTCAGCTTCGCGCTTTGAAAAGTCGCCTCGTCTTGGGGGTCGGGCGGCTTCTCGGAAGATTTGAACTCTTCGCGTCGTCCTTCCCGCACCGCGTCGACCAGCCTGGCATCGCTGTGGCTGATGAAGTAAGGAAACGGCGCGCCCTCGCCGTATTCCTCGCCCATGAAAAGAAGCGGAATGTAAGGCGCCAGCAATACAGCCCCGGCGGCGAGCTTGGCCGATTCGAAGCCCGCGAGATGGATCAGGCGCTCGCCGCGCATCCGATTGCCGACCTGATCGTGGTTCTGCGAGAAGATGATGAAGCGTTTTCCAGGAATGTCGCGCGAGGCGCTACCGTGGCGCCGCTTGCGGAAAGGCGAGAATTCGCCGGTATAGACAAAGCCCTCGCGAAAGGCCTTTGCCATCTGATCGAGCCGGCTGTAGTCCTCGTAATAACCGAAGCGGTCGCCGGTGAGGAGCACGTGCACGCAGTGATGAAAGTCGTCGCTCCACTGCGCGTCGAGCCCGAGGCCGCCGAGCTCGCGCGGCCTTAGCAGCCGCGCGTCGTTGTCGGCGCTCTCGGGCATGAGGTAAACGCGGCGATTGAGGCGCGCGGCTTCGGCATGCACCGCCTCGCCGAGCTCGAGCAGAAACGGCTGCGGCGAGTGATCGAGGATTGCGTGCACCGCGTCGATGCGGAGCGCATCGATATGGCATTCGCCAACCCAATAGAGCGCGTTCTGGATAAAATAATTTCTCACCTCGTCGCTGTAAGGGCCGTCGAAGTTCAACGCCGGGCCCCATGGCGTCTTGTAACGCTCGGTGAAATAGCCCCTGCCGAAATCCCGAAAGTAATTTCCTTCCGGTCCGAGGTGGTTGTAAACGACGTCGAGAACGACGGCGAGACCGTTTTGGTGACAAGCGTCGACCAGGCGCTTCAAGCCGTCCGGGCCGCCGTACGTGTTCTGCGCAGCGAACGGCTGCACCCCGTCGTAGCCCCAGTTGCGGCCGCCGGGAAATTGCGCGATCGGCATCAGCTCGACGGCTGTGACGCCTAGCTGTTTCAGGTATTCGAGTCTCGGGATGATCTCGGCGAAAGTCGCTTCGTGCGTAAAAGTGCCTACATGAAGCTCGTAGATGATGTAGTTTTCGAGCGGCAGGCCCGGCCAGCGCTGATCGCGCCAGTCGAAATCGCGTTTTACGACTTCCGACGGTCCATGCACTCCCTCCGGCTGAAAACGCGACGCCGGGTCGGGCCGCTCCTTATCGTTTAACCGATAAAAGTACCGGCTGCCGGGCTCGGGGCCGTCTACGACTGCGGCATGATATCCGCGCGGCGCTCGCTCCAGCGGAAACAAGCGATCCTTGGGCGCGACGATGTGAACGTCGACGCGCTCGGCTGCCGGCGCCCAGACTTCGAAGCGGCACTTCCCGCCGCCGAGATACGTCGCGCCCAGCGTAACCTGCAAGTCCTTTCCTCTATCGGTCATGACAGTTAAAAAAACCTTGCCCCTGCGAACGATGGCCGCGGGCAAGGCTCACGCGTAATGGAATAGAATAACGGGAATTTCGGGCCGGAAAAAGACAGGGAAGCCGGAATTTCTGGCCGTGGAAATGCCGGTCTAGCCGCTCTTAAAGTACACAACGGCGAGCGGCGGCAGCGTAATCGTCAGCGAATTGGGCCGGCCGTGAATAGGCTCCTGACTGGCCTCGACGCCACCGGCGTTTCCCAGGCCGCTGCCATTGTAATAGCTCGCGTCGCTGTTGAGGATCTCCCGCCACCAGCCGCCGCGCGGTGCGCCGACGCGGTAGTTGAGGCGCGGTACCGGCGTGAAGTTGCACGCGATGAGGATAATATCGTTCGTCGACTTGCCTTTGCGCATGAGGCTGAGCGTGCTCCCCTCCGCGTCGTTGCAGTCGATCCATTCGAAGCCCGCCGGATCGCAATCGTACTCGTGCAGCGCCGGCTCGCTTCGATAGACGCGATTGAGATCCGACACCCAGCGCTTGAGCCCCTCGTGCGGCGCGTATTGCAGCAGGTGCCATTCGAGGCTGGCGTCGTGCGTCCATTCGCTCCACTGGCCGATCTCGCCGCCCATGAAAAGAAGTTTCTTCGCCGGCTGCGCGAACATGTAGCCGAACAGAAGCCTTAAGTTGGCGAATTTCTGCCAGTCGTCGCCGGGCATCTTGCCGATGAGCGAGCCCTTGCCGTAGACGACCTCGTCGTGCGAGAGCGGCAGCACGAAATTCTCGTGAAACGCGTACAGCATGCGGAACGTCAGCTTGTTGTGGTGATACTTTCGGTGAATCGGATCCTTTGACATGTAATCGAGCGTGTCGTGCATCCAGCCCATGTCCCACTTGAGTCCGAAGCCCAAGCCGCCCACGTAAGTCGGTCGGGAGACCATCGGCCAGGCCGTCGATTCCTCGGCGATCGTCTGCGTGTCGGGATGTGTTTTATAGACCTCCTCGTTGAAGCGGCGGAGAAAGTCGATGGCCGCGAGATTTTCCCGCCCGCCGAACTGGTTCGGAATCCATTCGCCGTCCTTCCGCGCGTAGTCGAGATAAAGCATCGAGGCGACCGCGTCGACGCGGAGCCCGTCGGCGTGATACTTGCCGAGCCAGAAAAGCGCGTTGCTGACGATGAAGCTCCGCACTTCATGCCGGCCGTAGTTGAAAACATAGCTGCCCCACTCGCGATGCATGCCCTGGCGCGGGTCGGCATGCTCGAAAAGATGCGTGCCATCGAAGTAACCGAGCCCGTGCTCGTCGGTGGGAAAATGCGACGGCACCCAGTCGAGAATGACGCCGATCCCGCTCTGGTGCAGCACGTCGACGAGATACATAAAGTCCTGCGGCGTGCCGTAGTTCGCGGACGGCGCGAAGTAGCCCGTGATCTGATAGCCCCATGAGCCGAAAAACGGATGATCCATGATCGGCAGGAACTCAACATGCGTGAAGCCCATCTCGCGCACATATTCGGCGAGCGAGTGCGCGAGCTCGCGATACGACAGCGAGCGGTTGCCTTCATCCGGCACGCGCCGCCAGGAGCCCAGATGCACTTCATAAATCGACATCGGCTTGTCGATCGCGTTGTGCTCGCGCCGTCGCGCCATCCATTCGCCGTCGCCCCATGGGTGGTCGAGGTCCCACACGATGGAAGCCGTGCGCGGCGGAATCTCGTTGAAGAACGAGAACGGATCGCTCTTATCGACCTGATAACCGTAGGTGCGCGATACGATGTGATATTTATAGAGGCTGCCTTTTTTCACATCGGGGAAAAAACCTTCCCAAATGCCCGAGCTGCCGCGCGGACGGAGCAGGTGCGTACCTTTTTTCCAGTCGTTGAAGCTGCCGATGACGTAAACCCCGTAGGCGTCCGGCGCCCAGACGGCGAAGTACGTCCCTTCGATTCCATCGGAATGGACGTAGTGCGCGCCGAGCTTTTCATGCAGGCGAAAATGGCTGCCTTCGTTGAACAGATACAGATCCTGTTCCGTCAGCAGGCTGAATTCGCGGAACGCGCTTTGTCGCTGCGGCATGCTCATTCGCTATTCCACCCTCCCCTTATTCTACCCGGTCGTCTGAATGATCTCTAGGACCCCCCGAATCGGCACGCGCACCCACTCGGGGCGGTTGTTGAGCTCATAGCCGATTTCGTAGATCGCCTTCTCGAGGATCAGGAGATCGAGCAGGACTTTCATCTCGTCGCGGGAGCGCGGTAAAAAGGTCGACTGAGCGGCGGCGCCGAGATACGATTTCAAAAACGCGGCCGCGACCCAGAGATTCCAAAACCGTGCCCACGGCTCCAGGGCCGCCGCGTCTTCGGAGCGAATCGCACCGCTCCTTAAGCCGGTAACGACGGCGTAATTGAACGACCGGATCATGCCGGCGACGTCTTTCAGCGGCGAGCGCTTGCCGCGCCTCTCGCTCAGAGCCCGCGCCGGTTCTCCTTCGAAGTCGGTGATGACGAAATCTTTTCCGGTATAAAGGATCTGTCCCAAGTGGTAGTCGCCGTGATGGCGCGTGCGCTGTCCAGTGATTTTCAGATCGAGTATGGCGCGGAGCCGGCGTGAAACATCCTTCTCCTGATCTATCAGGCGGCGCGCTTCCGCTTGTATGTCTTCCGGCAGCTGCTTGAGCCGCTTGGCGAGCAAGCCGAATGTGTGCTTGGCCAAAGTCCGCATGCCTTCGTACATCGAGCGGCGGTAAAACGAGCTGAAGCCCTCGGGGGCGAACGCCGGATCGGCACCGTCCGACGCGAGCGCGACGTGCATCTCCCCCGTCCGTCGACCGATGAGTTCCGCCGACGCGAGATACGAGCCGACCATCTCGTTCACAAGCGGCGGAAAAGGCTTGTCGACGATGTCGACGAGATGGTCGCTCGGCAGTGGGAGATACGCGCCGTCGGCGCGGCGTGCGAGACAGCTCTCATAGTAACGATGCAGGCTGTCGAGCGTATAGCTCCAGGCATCGCCTTGATTTTGCACATAGCCTTGCAGGATGCCGAGCGTCATCGGTTCGCTGCGCTCCCGGCGACATTCGATCGCGCCGCCAAACGCCGGCGCGTTCGTAAAGCCCATTTTTTCCGTCAAGAAGCGTCCGACTTCCAGATCGGGATTGACGCCCTCGACCAGGCGCCGGAAAACTTTCAAAATGAGCCGATCGCCGAAGACGATCGAGCTGTTCGACTGCTCGCGCTTTATCGGCACCGGCTCAAGCGGCGCTTCGGACGAGCCCGCGATCTTAGGGAACAATGTAGAAGTTGACCCGGCGATCTCTCCTCGCTCGGCCCGGGCGGTTTCGCCGCGCGCGATGAGCTGCAGCAGCGATTTGCAGAACCGGCTGTCGGCGAGCGCGTCGAAAACAATCCCTTCGCTCTTGTCGCCGTCGCGAATTTTTACCTGCGCCACGGGCGCGGCGGCGTTTACCCAGGTGATCTCCTGAGCGCGCTCCGCGGGGGCGAATGCGAGCGGTAGGAGGTAGGTTTCCGGCAGACCGCCGGCGTACTGCACTTCGGTGAACAGCAGATACGCCGCCGTTGTGTCGTAGCTCATGCGTGCCGTCTCCACGATTTTGACGGCCCGCACTTGTTTCGCCTTGCCGCCGAACCAGCGGCACTTTTGCAGATATTCCGGCAAGAGCCGCTCGAGCGTGGCGCGGGCTCTGTCCTGCACGACAGCTTCCCACGAGCCCGGGACTTCGAGCCGCGGCAGCTCGGCGGGTGACGCCGGCGCGGTGACCACAGCGGCGCGCGCCGGCTCGAGCTTGAACCAATAAAACGCGTGCGGGCCGAGGGTGAGAAAATAAGGCAGCTCGCCGATTGAAGGAAACGGGTTCCGCCCGAAGAGCTCCACCGGCACCATGCTCTTGAAAGCCGAGAGATCGAGCTCGGCGTACTGCACGAAGCGCGATAGATTGGCGACGACGAGGATCATTTCGTCGCCGAGCCGCCGGAGAAAAACCAGCACCTTGCGGTTGTCGGGATTGAGAAATTGGATCGTGCCGCGCCCGAAGGCGTGAAAGCTCTTTCTCAGCTGCAGCAGCCGCTTCATCCACCAGAGAAGCGAGTGGAGATTTTGCTGCTGCGCCTCCACGTTCACCGCCTCGTAGTGGTATTCAGGATCGATGATGACAGGCAGGAAGAGCCGCTGCGGGTTCGCGCGCGAGAAGCCTGCGTTACGGTCGGCGCTCCACTGCATGGGCGTGCGCACGCCGTTGCGGTCGCCGAGATAGATGTTGTCGCCCATGCCGATCTCATCGCCGTAATAGATGATCGGCGTGCCGGGCAGCGACGCGAGCAGGCAATTGAGCAGCTCGATCTTCCGCCGGTTGTCCCAAAGGAGCGGCGCGAGCCGCCGGCGGATGCCGAGGTTGATGCGCGCCTGCGGATCGGTCGCGTAAACCTTGTACATGTAATCGCGGTCTTCGTCGGTGACCATTTCGAGCGTTAGCTCGTCATGGTTGCGGAGAAAGAGCGCCCACTGGCTGTTCTCCGGGATCGGCGGCGTCTGATCGAGGATGTCGATGATTGGGTAGTTATCCTCCATGTGCACCGCCATGAAGATCCGCGGCATCACCGGGAAGTGAAACGCCATGTTGCATTCGTCGCCGTTGCCGAAATAGGCGGCGGCGTCCTCGGGCCACTGATTAGCTTCAGCCAGGAGCATGCGGCCGGGATATTTTTTATCGACGTACGCGCGGAGGTTTTTCAAAAACGCATGCGTCTCGGGAAGATTCTCGCAGTTGGTGCCCTCGCGCTCATAGAGGTACGGCACGGCGTCGAGCCGCAGGCCGTCGATCCCCATCTCAAGCCAGAAGTCGAGCACTTGAAAGATCGCCTTGACAACCTCCGGGTTGTCGAAGTTGAGATCCGGCTGGTGCGAATAAAAACGGTGCCAGTAATATGCTTTCGCGAGCGGGTCCCACGACCAGTTGGATACCTCGTAATCCTTAAAGATAATCCGCGCATCCTGGTATTTTTCCGGCGTCTGGCTCCAAACGTAAAAGTCGCGCTCGCTCGTGCCCGGCGCCGCGCGCCGCGCGCGCTGGAACCAGGCGTGCTGGTCGGAGGTGTGGTTGATGACGAGCTCAGTGATGACGCGGAGCCCGCGCTTATGCGCCTCGTCGAGAAAGGTCTTAAAGTCCTCGAGCGTTCCGTAGTTCGGGTGGACGGCCGTGTAGTCGGCGATGTCGTAGCCGTCGTC
>DATFWH010000134.1:0-3545 GCA_035259465.1 Binatia bacterium | reverse complement strand
GCGTCCGCAAGAGCTACGAGGTCGCCGGCCGCTCGCCGGTCGCCGCTTTCGTGGCGCAGATCGCCGAGGTCCAGGTCGACCGCGAGACCGGCAAGACGGAAGTCAAAAGAATGATCACGGCGCACGACGTGGGCACGGTGATCAATCCGCTCACGCATCAGGGGCAGATTGAGGGGGGTCTCGTCCAGGGTTTGGGTTATGCTCTGATGGAAGAGGTCGTTACGGAGAACGGCAAAGTTCTCACGGCGAGTTTCGGCGATTACCGCATCCCGGCGATCGCCGATATCCCCCCGCTCGAAACCGTGCTGGTCGAAGACGCCGCCGGCCCGGGCCCGTTCGCCGCCAAGCAGATAGGCGAGAACGGTATTATCGCCACCGCCGCGGCCGTAGCCAATGCGCTGGATGCCGCAGCCGGCGTGCGCATTATGGACCTGCCGCTCACGTCGGAGAAAATTTACTTCGCGCTCAAGTCGGACAAGTCGGCGGCGTAAACACCGCACGCTATCCTTTCTTCTGTAGGGGCGCAATTCATTGCGCCCAAAACTGGCGGGAAACCAAGAGGGCGTGATGAATCACGCCCCTACATCGGATGGCGGCGCTTTCGCTGATAGCCGCTCAGCTTCGCTCCCGCTATAAATCATGGACATTATTTTCTTCGCTGTGATAAGGTCGTGCGGGGATTCATTTAAATGATCCGCGTCGTCGGTCTGGTCGCCAAATACGAGGAGCCGAAAGCCGCCGAGATGGTTCGCTGGCTCGTGCCGTGGCTGAAGGAAAAAAAGCGCCACGTGCTGGTCGAGACCGGCCTCTATAAAAACGGCGCGCGCTCGTGCAGCAAGCAGGAAATGGCGAAAAAGGCCGATCTCATCGTCGTGCTCGGCGGCGACGGGACGCTGCTCAGCGTCGCGCGGCTCGTCGAGCGGCCCAACGTGCCGATCCTCGGCGTCAACATGGGCGGCCTCGGCTTCATCACCGAAGTCGCCGTGGACGAGCTCGAGACGGTTCTGGAAGAAACCCTCGACGGCCATTTCGCCGTCGAGAAGCGGATGACGCTCGCGGTGGGTCTCTACCGCAAGCGCAACAAGCCGAAAAAATTCCGCGTTTTGAACGACGCCGTCATCACCAAAGGCGCGCGCTCGCACATCATCGATCTCGAGACCTACGTCGGCAAGGAATACCTGTGCACGTATCGGGCGGACGGCCTCATCATCTCGACGCCGACCGGCTCCACCGCTTATTCGCTCGCCGCCGGCGGGCCGATCCTGTATCCTTCGCTCGGCGCGATCCTGCTCTGTCCGATCTGCCCGCACACGCTGACGAACCGGCCGATCGTCGTGTCGAGCAAATCGACGATCCGCGTCACGCTCCGCTCTGCCGGCGACACGGTTTTTTTGAGCCCCGACGGGCAACAGGGGATGCAGCTCCACGACGGCGACGTCGTCGAAGTCTTCGATTACGGCGTGCCGGTCTCGCTCGTCCGGATGCCGTCGCGCGGCTACTTCGAAATCCTGCGCAACAAGCTCAAGTGGGGCGAGCGTTAAGCCCGGTCTTCCGTGCTGCGCGAGCTGAGAATCAAGAACTTCGCGGTGATCGACGAGGCGGCGCTCGAGCTCGGCCCCGGCCTTATCGCGCTTACCGGCGAGACCGGCGCGGGCAAGACGATCGTCCTCGGCGCGCTCGGTATCGCTGCGGGCGCGCGCGCCTCGACCGATCTCATCCGCCACGGCGAAGACGAAGCGAGCGTCGAAGCGCTGTTCGAATCCTTTCCGCCGGCGCTCGCGGAAAAACTCAAAGAAGCGGGGCACGATGTCGACGGCGAGCTCGTGGTCAAGCGCGTCGTCAGCCGCTCGGGAAAAAACCGCGTTTATTTGAACGGCGGCTTGTGCCCGCTGTCGATCCTATCCGATATCGGTCCGGCGCTGATCCACATTTACGGCCAGCACGAGCACCAGGCGCTGCTGAAGCCCGAGAGCCATCTGGAATTGCTCGACAGCTACGCGGGTCTCGAGGAAAAAGCGGCGGACATGGCGCGCAAGCACGCGGCGCTCGCGGCGGCGTGGAGCGATCTCAGCCGGGCGCGCGAAGCCCTGGAGAAAACGCGGCGCGAGGAGGAATGGCTCCGCTCTCAAGTGGAAGAGATCGCGCGCGCGGCGCTGGAGCCGGGCGAGGAGGAGAAGGCGAAAGAAAAGCGGAACATCCTCATGCACGCCGAGAAGCTCTACCAGGGCTGCAAAGAAGGCGAGGAGCTGCTCTACGAAGGAGACGAGGCGGTCGCCGGCCGCGTCGGCCGCTACGCCGCGCGGTTGAAAGAGTTGGCGCGCATCGACAGCGCGCTGAGCCCGGCGGTCGAGCTGCTCGATTCCGCCACGGCGCAGCTCGAAGAGGCGGCGGCTCTCTTGCGGCGGCATACCGGACAGGTGCGCTTCGATCCTGCGGAGCAGGAGGAGATGGAAGCGCGGCTGGCGGAAATCGGCCGGTTGAAGCGGAAATATTCCGGGACGATCGAGGACATCATCCGGCGCGGCGAGGAGATCGCCGCGCAGCTCAAAGGGCTGGAGCGCGGCGCCGAGGAAATTCCCGCGTTGGAGCGAGCCGTCGAGCAGACGCGCCGGTCGGCCTGGGAAGCGGCGGAGGCGCTCGCGCGCGAGCGCCGCAAGGCCGCGGTCAAATTCAAGAAGGAGATGGAGAAGGAGCTCGCCGCGCTCGGCATGGCGGGCACGAGCTTCGAGGCGCGCTTCGCTGACGATGTAGAAGCGGCGGCCGCGCCGCCGTTCGCCGCCGGTGGAAAAAAATTGACCGAGCGCGGCATCGATCAGGTCGAGTTTTATTTCTCGCCCAATCCCGGCGAGCCGGTGAAGCCGCTCGCCAGGATCGCCTCCGGCGGCGAGCTCTCGCGGCTCATGCTCGCGATCAAATCGCTCGCGCTCGCGCGCGGCGAGATTCCGACGCTGCTGTTCGACGAGGTCGACGCCGGCATCGGCGGTCGCGTGGCAGAGATCGTGGGACAGAAATTAAAAAAAGTCGCCGTGTCGCACCAGGTGATCTGCGTAACGCACCTGCCGCAGATCGCGGCGCTCGCCGACGCGCACTACGCCGTCGAGAAAGAAGTCGCGCGCGGGCGGACGTTCACGCGCGTCAAGCGCCTCGGCGAGCGGGAGCGTGTCGCCGAGGTCGCGCGCATGCTCGCCGGCGTCAAAGTGACCGACAAGGCGATACGCCACGCCGAAGAGATGGTAAAAAGCAGCCGTTAGCGCTCAACCTTTCACGCCTTGGGCGCGGAGGCGCGTGACGACCGTCGTGCAACAATTTGACTTTTGTGCGGCGCTCTCCTAACCTGTTTCACAGACTCGCGGGGCCGTAGCTCAGTTGGGAGAGCGCTTGAATGGCATTCAAGAGGTCGTGGGTTCGACTCCCATCGGCTCCACCATATTTTCAAGGACTTGCGTGCCATGCAAATTCTCTCCACCCCTAAATTGTCCGTGTTTTGTCCGTGTTCGTTCATCCCGCCTCCCTCTGTGAGCCAATAGGGGTCACATTGGCCTCTC
>DATFWH010000133.1:0-4136 GCA_035259465.1 Binatia bacterium | reverse complement strand
CGCGGCCGAAGAACGCGCGCTCCTCCTCGACGTAGGAGCGCGCGAAGGCGAAGCTCAGCCGGTGCGGCTGCTGCATGAAGTCGTTGTAGATATTTTTCGCCTTGCAGAAGGCCTCGTAGAGACTCGTCGCCACCCAGGGGTCGCGGTCGAGAATCTCTTTCTTGACGACGATCGGGTGCATGATCGGAAAAATTTTCGTCTCCTGGTAGTAGCGCTTCTCCTCGCTCGCGTAATCGGGGAAGAGGCGCGCGACGGCGCTTTTCCCCGCGAGCCAGCCGCGCGGCAGGTCGGGCTCGACCTCGGCGTCGATCTCGCCGGCCGCGAGCAGGTCCTCGAGCTTCCGCCCGCCCGCGTGCTCGACCTTGATGTGCGACGGCAGCTTCGCGCCGACGAGCTCGCGGTTGACGCACACCCACGTGACGCCGTCGAGCGGCAGGCCGTAGTTGTGCATGAACATCCCTTTCACCATGAAGGCGAGCGTGTTCTCGTAGGTGCGGATGCCGAAGCGCCGCCCGCGGAGGTCCGCCGGCTTCTCGAAGCCGGCGCCGGACCGGACGAAGCAGAACTTGTGGCCGAACATGCGCCGGCTGAAAAACGGGATCGCCTGGAACCAGTCGACGCCGTGGCCGCGCGCGGCGAGATACGAGCACATCGAGAACTCGCAAGCGTCGTACTCGCCGTAATGATAGAAGCGCTCGTGGCGGATGCCGCTCTCGACGGTCACGAGGTTGAGATCGATGCCTTCGGGCTGAACGGCGCCGTCCCGCAGCGGCTGGAGGTAATCGTATTTGTCGAACGCCAGCGTGAGTTTCAGACGCGCCATAAAAATCCTTTCGTCACTTCTTCTGCCGGTACAAAGCGTCGATGAAGCCGCTCTCGTCGAGCTCCTTGACGAAGCTCATGTCGGCGAACTCTTCGGGCGCGGCGCCGCGCGCCTTGGGATCGCTTTCGCCGAGCTCGATCAGCGCCTCTTTGATCCCGTCGAGCGGCGGATAAGGCTTCGCCGGCACCAGGCGCGAGAAGAACTGATAGCTGTCCTCCAGGACGTCTTGATCGTTGATCTTGATGTACTTGGCGTAAACTTTTTTGCTGAATTCTTTTTGCGTTTTATAGACGTGAATCCCCTCGACCAGGGCGCGCATGAATTTTGTCACCGTGTCGCGCCGCTGCTTGATGAAAGAAACCCGCGTGGAGACCGGCGTGGTGGGATAGGCGCCGCCGAAGTCCTCGGGCTGGGCAAGGACGTTGAGGTTGAACTTGCGCGCGAGATTGGTCACCGGCGGCTGCGCGACCATGCCGTGAATCTGCCGGCTCTGAACGGCTGCGAGCCGCGCCGGCTGGCCGCCCGGGATTTGCAGTACGGCGACGTCGATGTCCGGGCGCAGGCCCCATTTGAGAAGAATCTTCCGCGTCGCGTAGTCGGAGTTCGAGCCGAAGCGGCTGACGGACAATTTTTTTCCTTTGAGGTCTTCCGGCTTTTTGATCTCCGGGACGACGACGAGGCTGTAGGCGAGCACGTTGGTGAGCCCGGCGATCATCGTCACATCCGCGCCGCGGACGCGCGCGACGACCGGCGCGGCGCCGCCGATCTGCGCGATCGGCACGTCGCCGGAGAGCAGCGCCTGCGTCGCCTTGGAGCCGCCGTCGATGTAGATCAGCGTCACGTCGAGCCCATTTTTCTCGAACAGGCCCGCTTCCTTCGTGATCCAGACCGGCGCCTGCGAGCCGGCGATCGCGCTCCAGCCGACGATAATTTTTTCCGCAGGCGGCGCGGCGCTAAAGGCGATTCCCGCGCGCGTGCCGAGCGCCGCGATCGTGCAGAGCGCGGCCGGGGCACAGAGGCGCATTATTCGCCGCAGGCGATTTTTCATGGATGAACGTCCTGCGTGAACCAATCGAGCGGGACCTCGCGGCCGGCGCCCTGGGCGCGCGCCGCTTCGTACACCTTGGCGCCGACGGCGGCGAACTGCGCGCCGAGGCCGAGAATGTTGACGAAGCCGGTGATCTCAGCGTCGCTCCGCCGGCCCGGCGCGCGCCCGACCATCAAGTCGGGCAGCGTCGGCAGCGCTTTCCAGTCGATGCCGCGCTTGAGCGGATGATCCTTGAGCTCGAAGCCCGGGCGGTCGTACTTCCTGAGTTCGGCAGACGTCGCGTCGTTCTCGAGCAGGTGCGTGTGAACGATCAGCGGATTGCAGCGCCTGAGCGCCTCGTCGTTCGCCTCGTCCCGCTGCATGCAGCTGAGATGCATTCCTTCGCCGAGCGCCTCCGGTCCGAGAAACGGCTCGCGCGCGTTGGTGGAGGTGACGACGATGTCGACGTCGCGGACCGCTTCGGCCTGCGAATCGACCGGAACGATCTCGACGTTAACTAGGCCGCTCGTCTCGGCCGCGAACTTTTCCCGATTGGCGCGCGTGGGGCTGTAGACTTTGATCTTCTTTATCCTGCGCGCCTCGCACACCGCCATCACCTGCGCGCCGGCCTGCCAGCCGGAGCCGATCAGCCCGACCCGGCTCGCATCGGCGCGCGCGAGCAGTTTCGTCGCGACGCCGTTGGCGCCGCCGACGCGCATGCGCTGGAGCACGCCGTCGTTCATGATCGCGAGCAGCTCGCCGTTGCTCGAACTGAACAACAAAACGAGGCCGAGCCAGCGGTTGCCCGGCAGCGCCGGCAGTTTCTCGCGCCGCAGGCCGCCGGCGCTGCGCCAGGCGACGATGTCCGAGGAGAATCTAAGCGCGGCGGTGCCGAAATGCGGCGTCGCGCCGCTCATGGTTTTCAAGTAGTGCGCCATCGGCGCTTCCGCCGCCCGCTCGGCGGAGGTCGGCACGTGAATATCGGAGCGCGGCGCGGCGACGGCCTTGCCTTCGCCGAGCTCGCGGTAGAGGATCTCGAGCGCCTCCATGCACGTCTTCATGCTGAGCAGCTGCTCGACATCGCGGTTGTCCAAAAAAAGCGGCATAGCGTCTCCGTACAACTTTCCGGCGCAAATTGAAAACGGCAGTAAATATCTTTTACGCGGGCTTTGTCAACGCGAGTCCCCCTTCCTTTCTAAGGAGGGGCAAGGGGAGGTAAGCGCAGCGACCTACTTCCGCTCTTCTTTGATCTTGTCGGCGAGATAAACTTTGATGAGCGACTGATAGGGAATGTCTTTCTTGTTCGCCAGGACCTTCAGCTCGTTCAGCATCTCGCGCGGCAGGCGGATGGATATCGATTTGACCGGCGCCTCGACGCCCGGATCGAATTCGATGGCGACCCGGTTGGCCCTCGAGAAGTCGAAGTATTCCGTCGTGTCGTGCGTGTTCCAGAACTCCCTTTCCTCGGCCTCGCGTTTGAACTTCGGCGCGTGCTTAAGCTTCCTTTTCATAAAGCTCCCGCTCCTTTCGGCTCATCGGCCGGGCGCTGATGACGCGGATTTTTCCTGATCGAACCGTGAAAACGACGGTCAGCAGCCGGCTGCCGTAGGTTTTCCCGAGCCCGGCGTAGCGGATCTCCGCATCTTCTTTAGGACTGCGAGCAACAAGCAGTGGCCGGTTGAAGAATATTTCCTCGGATTCCCGATCGGTGACGCCGTGCTTCTTCTCGTTCTTCCCCGAATTACCCTGATCCCACTCGAAACCGCGCAACCCGCTTAACACATCCGCCACCCATAAAGTATATGATTATCATATACACATTGCAACAGAGAAAAAAGGCCCGGGCTCTTGCGAGCTCCGGGCCTACCCTCTTCATCTCCCTTACAAGGGAGAGACGGAGGGGTGAAAATTCACACCATTACCCCTTTAGACGGCTTGACAGCCTCTTCGCGCCCGTACTATGAGGCGGCTCTAACACCTCGGCGTGAAACCCATTTACGGGGAGGCTCCATGGACTATTTTCGCGCCTATTCTCTTTCCTCGGACGCCGGCATCGTCGCGGCGTGGGACTCCGTCGCGGCGGCCGAAATTCCATCGCTAAGACAGCTCATCGCCGAGCGCGGCGCCGAAATTTTCCCGGAATTCGCCAGGCGGTATCGCGAAGTACGGAGCCTGCCGCGCTCCGCGCGGCGGGCCTTGCAGCGGAGCCTCGCGCATTCGCGCGACTTCGCCAACGTTCCGGCCGAGTGGCAGCGCAGGCTCGCCTACACCGTCGCCGGCGCGGCG
>DATFWH010000132.1:0-5365 GCA_035259465.1 Binatia bacterium | reverse complement strand
GGTTTTGACCGCGCGCTTAACGAATGTGCGAAAGTTCAGAAAGCGCTCAGCTTTGTGCGAGCGCCTTCTTGAACGCCTCCCTGTACTCCGTATTGTACAGCCGCCGGAAATCCTCCGGGTATTTTTCGCCCGGCTCCATTTTCAAATCGACGAGGATCGGTCCGTCTTCTTTTAGTATGCCGCCATCGAGCGCGCGCTCCCATTCGTCGACTGTAGAAAATTCATAAGTCTTCGGATAACCGGCCGCGCGCGCTAGGCCGGTGAAGCTCACGCGCGGGCGGTTGGGAATCGAGACCGCGCCGTTGGTCTCGTACGTGCCGTTCTCGCACACGCAGTGGATGAGATTTTTCGGCGCGGCGTTGGCGATCGTCACGAGGCTGCCGAGATTCATCAGCAGGCTGCCGTCGCCGTCGAGCACGACGACACGCCGTTCGGGTCGGCCGAGCGCGAGACCCAGGGCGTGCGACGAGCCCTGGCCCATCGCGCCTGTGAACGTGTAATTAAATTCGCTCGGCGAGATATGGATCCATTCCTGCGCGGCCATATAGACCGCCACCACGATCTCCTCCTTGCGGCGGAGCGCTAGCGCTTTCAAACATGCATCGCGCTGCATCATGACGCGGGCTCCCTTCCGATCAGCATCACCGTGGGTGCCAAGTTCTCGTAGGCGCGCTCGATCGCCGGAACGATCTTCGCGGCGTCGTCGGCGGTCTCGATCAACTGATGCTCGACCTGCATCGCGTCGAGTACCGGCTCGACCACGCGCAGCCCGTAGCGCTTCGACTTCGTCGGCGCGACGCCGGGCTCCTTGCCGAGCAGGCCGACCATGAAGCAGACCGGATTCTTGCCTTCGACGGCGACGCCGCGCATCGCATTCAGCGAATCGAGCAGTCCGGTGTATTGGATCAGCAGCAGCGCGCGATGGCCGGCGGCGTAGAGGCCGCTGCAGATCGATACGCCCTCGTCTTCCTTGCAAACCTGCACGACGCGAAACTCCGGATCGGCGAGCATCGGCTTCAGCAGCCGCTCGCTCGTGACGCGGTCGGGCAGCGCGACGATGAAGCGGATGCCGGCGCGCTTTATCTCGCGCATGATGTCGGCGGCTTTGACGGCGCCTTCCATCGATCCTCCTTATCTCTTACCGGCGGCCTCGGCCCTGACTTCGCGCAGGACCGAGAGATCGGCGACGCGGTCGAGCGCCACGTCGGCGGTGATCTGCGCGTCCTTCTTCATGCTTTCCACGACGGAGCGCAGCACCGCCTCTTCTACGTCGCCGTCAACGTTCAGCACTTGCTGGATGATCTTATAGCTGCCCGAGGCGACGCGCGGGTCGAGGCGGAATTCTTTTTGCAGGTACGCCACGGATTCGCTCTCGTGCCGGACGATGTAATCGACGCTTTTCAAGGTGGCGCGGATCATCGCCTTCGCCTGCTCGCGCTTGTGCTGCAGATGATCGGTGCGCGCGCTGAGCCCGCCTTGAAAATCGCGCACCTCGAACGCGTTGCCGAGGTCGGTGTAGCCCGCGAGCGCCGCGATCGAGGTGTACGGCGGCGAGAGGATCGTCGCGTCTACCGCTTTGCCGACGAGCGCCGCGTAGCTCTCCGCCGTCGTGTTGGTAGTAAGGTACGCTACCTTGTCGCCGGCGCCGCCGCGCCCGATCTTCTTCATCACCGTGAGCGCCGCGTAGTGCGCCAGCGAGCCCAAGCCGCTCACGCCGACGGTGGAGATTTTTTGCGCCGTCATGCCGGGCTGGCCGACGAGGCTGAAGCTCAGGCGCGTCTGGATGAACATCAACGCCCTCAGCGGCGCGCCTTTCAACGCCGCGCGCATGCTCAAGCTCGCCGCCGCGGAATAATCGAGGTCGCCGGCCTGAAGCGCCGTCACGCCGAGCGGCGGTCGCATGATGATCAGCTCGAGCTCGAGTCCTTCTTCCTCGAAGAAGCGCTTGTCCTTGCCGAAATAGTAGGGAAAGAACGTGAGCGACTTGGCCGGCAGGGTGAGCCTGGTTCTTTGCGGCGGCTTCGCCGCCGAAAGCGCGTGCGGAGCGCACGTCAGAACGAACAGCGCCGAGACGAGAAGATATAAACGGCTATTTCGCATGGACCAGCTGCTTGCCGAATTTTTTCAGCACGCGCTCTTTCAGCTCCGCGCTCGCGCCGGAGACCGGCGGAAAATCCTTCGCCCACTCGTAGGGCCGACAGGCGTCGACCACCGCGCGCGAATTGAATCCGCGCTCGCGCGGCGGGATGATCGGGTCGAGCGGGTTGCTCCAGCATCGACGCATGATCTCGATATCGTTCGACGGGTCCGCGCGCGTGCAGATCGCCCAGAGGACGTCGTTGAAATCCCAGACGTCGATATCGTCGTCGACCACGACGACGTAGCGCGAGAGCAGCGCGCCGGCGCGGCACTGCGAGGCGACGAGCGCGGCCTGGCGCGCGTGACCCGGATAGCGCTGGCGGATCGAGACGGCGATGAAAAATCGCGTCTGGTAGCACGCGACGCCGGTCACGTCCGGCACGCCGGCTTTCTCCAGATGATCCCAGATGAACGCCGAGCGGATGAGCGTCGAGTCGGCGCCCGGGCCGGGCCGGATCGGCGGCGCGCCGGTAATGATCGGGTCATTCCGGTGCATCAGCCGCTTCACTTTGAGCACCGGCTCGGTGCGCTCGCCGCTCGCGTAGTAGCCGGTGAACTCGCCGAACGGTCCTTCCTTGATCGCCGTGCCCGGCACGACTTCGCCTTCGACGACGATCTCCGCGGCCGCGGGAAGCGGGAGCCCGGTGAATTTTCCTTCGATGACGTCGAACGGCTCGCCGCGAAGGCCGCCGGCGTAGTCGTATTCCGAAACGCCCCAGTCGAGATCCATCATGGCCGCGAGCCACAACAGCGGGTCGGGTCCGAAGCTGATCGCGACCGGCAGCGGCTTCTTGCGGTCGAAGTATTTTTGCCGGTGGATGTTGCCGTGATGGCCCGGCGACATGTACAGCGCGAGCGTGTCGCGGTCGTGCGCCATCACGCGATAGCAGCCGAGATTCACCCATCCGTCGTCGGGGTCGCGCGTGATCGTGATATCCGCCGTGCCGAGATATCTGCCGCCGTCCTCTTCGTGCCACTGCGGAATCGGCAGCGCGAAGAGATCGATCGCGTTACCCTCGAAGACGTTTTCCAACAGCGGCCCGTGGGCGACGACCCGCGGCGGGATCATCCGGCGGCTGTTCAGGCGCTCTTTCCAAGCCTGGATGAAACGGTCGCGGTCGCAGTCGAGCGGCAGGTGGTTCGTGAGGCACTGCCGCTTGAGTGTCGGATTGTGGACGCCGGTGAGAATCCGCCGACCCTGTGGATAACCTCGAATGTTGTCGAACAAAACGGCGGGAGAATGGTCCAGGCGCTGCGCGACTTCGGCGAGCGCGCCGACCTCCAGATTCCAGTCGGCGCCGTGCACACGTTTGAGCTCGCCGATCTCGTCGGCGCGTTCGATCCATTCGCGCAAGTCGCGATACAGCATGCGCTCCTCCGGTCCGTTTTCGACCATATTAGACAATTGCGCGAGGTGTCAACGCGCGCACAGATTTGGGACTCATTGCGCAGGGTTTAGCAATTTATGAAGGGATTACCCTGCGTCGGTTTCGTCCAAATAGGTCACATTCTTCGCTCTCGTTCTCCTTTCGCGTCCAGGACCGGAGCCGCCGCAGCATGCCGATTTGTGGACAACGAGTGACAACTTCGCAAAAGAAAAGACATTGGCGTCTGCCCGTCTTTTGCTCACCAATTCCGCAACTTGGAACCGAACACATAATTCGTCCCCTGGTACAGCTCTTGCGTATAGTTTCGCTAACCTTTTAGCGGGAGCAGTAATTTTTACGTAAAGAAGGGGGACCATTCATGGCTATTTGGAAAGAAATGAACAAAGACGACAGCCCGACGCCTTTCGAGCCGGTGGGGGGGAACGGCGGGATGCACGAGCCGGTGGCCGCGCCTGCGCCCGTTGTGGCGCGCCAGGCCGGCTCTGCCAAAGACTCGATCATCGGCGGCGGCCTCGTCATCGAAGGCAAGATCGAAGGCGAGGGCGACATCCACATCGCCGGCAATTTTAAAGGCGACGTGAAGGTGAACGGCGACGTCACGGTCGAGCAGGGCGCGCGCGTGAGCGCGGAGATCAGCGCCGTGACGGTTACCGTCGGCGGTCAGGTCGAAGGCAACATCAACGCCTCGACGCAGGTGAAGCTCCTCCAGAGCGGCCAGCTGATCGGCGACTTGAAGGCCAAATCGCTGACGGTGGCCGCGGGCTCGCGTATGCGCGGCCGCGTCGAATTCGGCTGGGACGACCACGACACGAAGAAGATCGAGCTCAACGTCATTAAGAAAAACGAGAATAAACCGGAGAGCAACAACCGCAGCGTTGTATGAAACCCAATCCCGTATTGGGCGCCACGCGGAACTGCCCGCACTGCCAGACGACAATCCTGCAGCGCGCAACGGTCTGTCCCGCGTGCCGCCATATTCTCCGGTTCGATGCGATTAAACCGGCATCGAACGGGGCAAAACCGGCAGTTACCCCTGTTGCACCCGTTCCAATGGCCGAGCCGTTCCGCATCGAATCGACGCTGCGGCCGCCGATTGACGGCAGCGGCTACGAGTACTGTCTCATCGTGGTCGTGACCAACGACCGCGGCGAGGAATTGACGCGGAAGGTGATCTCCGTCGGGAGCTTAAAGCCGGCGGAGGCAAGGACGTTCGCGGTCTGGGTCGAAGCGTACGGCGACGGCGCGGTCAATGGAAACGGCCTGCTACACGATAAACCGGCGCTCGGCTGAGACGAACGAAAGAAAGCGCCCCGCCGGCGCCGGCGGGGCGAATGAATATGCGCATGCGATGGCGACATTTACTTTTTGCCGCCATGTTGGCGGTCGCATCGCTTCCGGCATGGAACGACCATGCGGAAGCGCAGAGCCGAGTTGCGTCGACACGGACGCAACGCGCCCCCGCCGTCCGCGCTCGCCGGCTGCCCGTTCTGATGATTCAGGGCATCAAATACTCCGCCGATTGGTCGCTCGATAAGGCGGAAAAGATCAAAGATTTTTTTCTGAAAAAATTCGGCCACGATCTGCCCGTGAGCGCAATGGGGCAGACCGAGACGCACGACAGGCTCGGGTTCGATCACCACGAAGCGATGGACGTGGCGCTCAGTCCCGATAGCAGGGAAGGCCGCACGCTGATCGGATACTTGAGGCAGACGAAGATTCCATTTATCGCTTTTCGGAGAAAACTCGCGGGCTCCGCAACCGGGCCCCACATCCATATAGGCAACCCCTCGCAACGTCTCGAAGTCACACAAGTCGAAGTCACACAAGCCTCCGTCGGC
>DATFWH010000131.1:0-11931 GCA_035259465.1 Binatia bacterium | reverse complement strand
AGCAGCTCTTTTTCCACCGGCTTCTGCCCCGGGCGCGGCATAACCGCCGCGCCGATCACGTGGCCGCGCTTGGCATCGGCGATCGGAAAGACCACCGCCTCGGCGACGGCGGGATGCTCGGCCAGCATGTTCTCCACCTCGGCGGGATAGACGTTGAGTCCGCCGGTGATGATCATGTCGTCCCTGCGGCCCAAATGATAAAAGTAGCCTTCGGCGTCTTTTCTGCCGATGTCGCCGGTGTGGAACCAGCCGACGCGGATGCGCTCGGCGGTCGCCGGCGCGCGGCGGAAATAGCCCTTCATGACGTGCGGCCCGCGCGTCACGATCTCGCCCGCCTCGCCGTCCGCCGCCTCGCGCCCGTTGTCGTCGACGATCTTCACTTCGATGCCCGGGACCGCGCGGCCGATGCTCGCCATCTTGGCGTCGGCGGCGTGCGGCTCGGTGAGCGTGATGAGCGGCGAAGTCTCGGTCAACCCGTAGCCCTGGATGACCTTCACGTGCGGCTGCGCGCTCTTGAAGCCGCGCATTAGCGCGAGCGGCACCGTCGTCCCCATCATGCCGGCGAGCTCGACGGTCGAGGTATCGAACGATTTGAGATTGGGCAGATTCAGCAACAGCTGGAAGATGATCGGCACGCCGTGAAAGACGGTGACGCGGTGCTTCTGCACGCCTTCGAGCAGCGTCACCGGGTTGAACTGATCGAAGATCACCATGCGGCTGCCCTTGTCGACGATCTCGTCCAGGTAGATCGGCCCGGAGATGTGCGACATCGGCAGGATGCAGCCCCAGATCGTGTCCGCGTTCGTCTTATGCATCGTCGCCATCACGCGCGGGAACTGCGCGAGGTTGACGGCGGTGAGGACGACGCCCTTGGGCTCGCCGGTCGTGCCGGAGGTATAAAGGATGAGCGCGTCGTCGCCGGGCGCGCGCGGCGCCGGCGCGAACTCTCCGCCGCCTTGGAGCCTCTGCTCGAAGCTCTCGGCGCCTTCGCCTTCGGCGACCCACAGCGGAACGTTTTTCGATTCGCCCATCGCCTCGCGCGCGTCGGCGGCGAGCTTCTGATGCGTCACGAGCAATTTTAAATCCGCGTCGCGCAGCACGCCGGCCAGTTCCTTGCCTTTGAGCCGCGCGTCGAGCACGACGGTCACGGCGCCCGCACGCTGGGTCGCGTAATAAGCGAGCGCGAACGCGATCGAGTTCGGCAGAAGAACGCCGACGCGTTCGCCCGGCGCGATGCCCTCCTTGCGGAGATTGGCGGCGAGCGCCGTGACCTGCTTATCGAGCGCGCCGAAGCTCAGCGCCTCGTCCTTGAAGACGAGCGCCGTTTTGTCCGACAGCCGCCGCGCCGTCGCGGCGAGGACCTGATCGGGAAAAAAAGCTAGCTGATCGGAATCGTTTGCCATAGTGCGAAGGCCCGCTGAAAAGGCTTGAACCATTTGGAGAGCCGATGCATCTCGCCGCGCTCGAGCTTGAGCTTGCCCTGCTGCGTGGCGAGGAAAGCGTCGAGGCGCCCGCGGAAAACCGCCTCCCACCACTGGCGCGCGCCGCCGATGGAAAATTCCCCGTCGTCGGCCTGCTCTAAGCGCGTGATCGCGCCGCCGTCGAAATGCACCGTCCACGGCGCGCCGTCCCCCTCCATGCGCAGCGTGAGCGTCGTGCTGAGCGCGCTTTCCCGGCCGTGCTGGCGGTATTCCTCGTCGCCGTTCGCCGCGTCGACGAGCGCCTGCATGTGCGCGCGGGAAAACAGCGGATGCGCGGGGCCGTCGCGCCGCGGCAGCGGCGCCGGCTTCGCCTGCTTCTCGGCCGCGGGACGCGCGACGCCCTGGTCGCGCACGAGCTGGCAGTGGACTGCCTCTTCGAGCAGGTCGGTGAGCAGAAAGGCGTCTTTTAAATCCTTGCCGATCGCGACGCTGCCGTGGCCGCGCAGGATGACGATCGGCCGGAGCCTGAGCTCCTCGACGACCTTCTTGGGATCGGTGACGGTCGGCGTGTCGTGGCTCACGACCGGCACCTCGCCGATCGTATACTTCTCTTCGAACGAGAGCGGCGAGAAATTATCGTGCGTGAGGGAGAACGTCAGCACGAGCGGCGGATGCGCGTGGACGATCGCCTGCGCGTCGGTGCCGCGGTAGACCGCGAGATGCATCGGCGTCTCGCTCGACGGCCGCTTTTTCTTGTCGACCGGTTTGCCGTCGAGATCGATCTCGACGAGATCTTTCGCCGTCAGAAAGCCGAGCGGCGCGTGCTGGCCGGTGATCAGCAGGCGGTTTTTCCCCAGCCGGCAGCTGATGTTTCCGCCCCAGCCCGTGATCAGCCGCCGCTCGAAGAGCAGCTTGCCCCAGCGAATGAGCTCCGCGCCTTTCATGCGCCGCCCTCCTTGAAGAGCGACCACGGTATGACTTCCTTCTCGACCGGATAAATCTTGATGCCGTCGGCGACGACGCGCCGCCCGAGAAAGGTCGAGACGTCCGCGTCGAGCGGCGCCGCCGCTTCTCCGGGGAGTAGCTCGATCGGCACGCCGTGCGCGCGCGCGAGCAGCGCGGCGAGCAGCGAGCCGCAGCCGCCGGCGGGACCCGCGGCCCCGACTTCCTCGTAGAAAAGATACAATCGCCGGATCGCGCCCTCGGCGAAAAACGTCCCCATCATGTTGTCGGAGACGAGCTGCACGGGAACGCCGCGCTCGGACAGCTCTTTCGCGACGCTCTGAAGCCCCGCGAGCCCCGGGCGCATCTCGGGCACGAGCACGTGCGCGGGTTTTTCGAGCTTGAGTGTGCGCGCGACCGATCCCAAATCCGCTTTTTTCGGCACGCCGTAGACGAGCAGTTGGTCGGCCGCTTTCTTCGCTTTCTCGGAAACCCGCGCGGGACGATATTTTTCGCGGAACTCCTCCGGAGTGTAGCTGCCCTCGAAGCCGACGAGGCGTGTAATCAGGCGCGCCGGCGTCGCGTCGAACGCGGGATAGCGTCCGGCGACCGGCGCTTCGATAAGCGAGCGGCCTTCGAGCTGGTAGAGCTCCGCCGCAGGACGCTCTTCGATCTCGACGTCGGCGGAGCTGTCGAGCGCGCCGGGGTCCTGCACGAGCGGATAAAACGGCACGCCGTAGCGCTCGGCGACGACGGCGATCGGATAGGTGCCCACTTTGTTGACGATGTCGCCGTTCCGCGCGACGCGGTCGGCGCCGACGATGACGGCGTCGACCTTGCCGCCGGCGATGACCTGCCCCACCGCGCCGTCGGGGATCACTTCGACCGAAACGCCCGCTTGGCTCAGCTCCCACGCCGTCAGGCGCGAGCCCTGGAGATAGGGCCGCGTCTCGGTCGCGACGACGCTCAAATCTTTTCCCTGCTCGCGGCAGGCGTGCGCGACGGCGACGAGCTCACCGCTCACGTTGCAGTGCGTAAGCAGGCGGCAGCGACCCGGCAATAATTCCGCGGCTAACTTCGCGCGGTACAGCCTGGCGCCGACGATGCGCCCGACGAATTCATGCACTTTCCCTTCGAACCACGCTCCCGTTTGATCCCCGTTCTGCGCGAACCAGGGCTCGAAAAATCCTGCCAGGCCTTTGAAATCGAACGTCGGCCGCGCCTCGGCGAATTCTTCGCCCAGCCGCTTCATGCGCGCGTGGAGTCCGGCGGCCGATTTCTCGCCGCGCGCGACCAGCGCCGCGGCGTAGAAGAACGTCAGCACCTGGCCGAAGGCGCGCGTCTTCATGTCCTTCACCGCGGCGAGCGCCTGCGGCAGCGCGCGAACCTCGATATATTCGGTCCGCCACGGCAGCAGCGTCTCGTCGAGGATCTTGAATCCCTCGCCTTCCCACAAGACGGGCTCGAACAGCGGGCTTTGCTTCGCGTCCATCGAATCAGTCCATGAAGCGGAGCGCCTTGAGCGCGATGTCGACCATTTTTTCTTCGGATTTGATGAAGGCCGGGTCGCGGAAGCCGAACTTGCCGCAGAGGCACTCGTCCGAGACCGCCATGATCGCCGCGGCGCGCTTGCCGCGCACCTGCGCGATCGTGAGAAACGCCGACGTGACCATGTCGATCGCGGCGATGCCCTGGCGCTCGAGGTCGCCGATCAATTCCGGCGTCTCTTGAAACAGCGCGTCGGTCGTGAAGACCGAGCCGAGGTGGTAGCGCACGCCGGCCTCTTTCGCCGCTTTTTCCAGCGCGCCGACGAGGCGCTTATCGGAGACGGTCGAGAAATTCTTCGCGACGTAATATTCCGTCGTGCCTTCGCCGCGGCGCGCGCCGGTCACGATGACGAGGTCGCCGACCTTGATGTTTTCCTGGAGCGAGCCGCAGCTGCCGATGCGCACGAGGATCTCGGCGCCGCCGGCGCAGAGGATCTCCGTCGTGATCGCCGTGTCCGGCGCGTAGCGCCCGCCGTTGCCGACGGTGACGCTTTTGCCGCCGTAGCTGCCGGTATGCATCTCGTAGTCGAGAAAGGAAAAATTTTTCTTCGGATTCTCGAGCAGGCCGCGGATCATGTCGCTCCGCTCCTTCGGGCCGGGGATGAGCGCGTAGCGGCCGAGCGAATCGGACTTGAGCCCGAGCATCGACAGCATGCGGGCGGGCGTAAAGTGGGGTTCTTTCACCATCGGTTAGAGGCTTTCGGCGACGAATTCGAGCAGCTCTCGGCTCGGCAGGATTTTCTTCGCCAGCGCGAAGCTCCGGTGGCACACCGCGCTCGTCGTGAGCAGCAGCTCGGCGCCGGCCGCCTTCGCCTCGGCGAGTCGGTCCTCCGCGCTCCACTTGGCGAGGTCGGGATAAGACTCCGGCACGCCGCCGCCCCCGCCGCAGCACGACGACCAGCGACGGTTCCGCGGCATCTCGATCAGCTGGACGCCGGGAATCGCGCGCAGGAGACTCCGCGGCGCGTCGTAGACGCCCGCGCCCCGGCCGAGATGGCACGGGTCGTGATAGGTGACTTTTTTGGCGATCTTTTTATTGAATTTTAGCTTGCCGCCGCGCGCCAGCTCGTCGAGATATTCCACGCCGTGGACGACGCGCACGCCCCGCAGCTCGTCTTTGGGATATTCGCCCCAGATGCGCCGGCAGCTGCCGCAGGCGGTCACGACGGCGCGGACGCCCGCGCGGCGGATCGCATCGATATTCGTTTCCTGCAAGCGTATGTATTCGTCGCGGAATCCCAGGTCGCGCGCATAGAGGCCGCAGCAGCTCTCGTCGGCGCCGAGGATCGCGAAGTCATCGCCGGCCTTCTGCATCAGCTTCGCGAGCGCGACCGCCGCGGCGCGCCCCTCCGGCCGGTCGGCGGAGCAGCCGGCGAACAGCAGCGTCGGCGCTTGATGATCGCCGAGCGTTTTCAAGCCGAGGCCGGCGGCCCAGGCGCCGCGCGCGTCCACGCCCCACGGATTGTTCGCCTTTCGGAGCGCTTCGAAGATCGGACGATGCGGCTCGATCGGGCCTTCCGTGTTGGTGATCTCTTCGCGCATCGCGACGGCGATGTCCCAAGGGCCCGCGCCGTCGTCGCGCACGCCGCAGGTCTCCTGGCACATGAGGCAGTTCGTGCAGGTGTAGATGACTTCTTTGAGCTCCGGCGTGACCGTGTCGAGGCCGTGGAAAACGCGCTGCGTCATAAGCCAGCGCGATTTCGGTGTGAAGCGCTGGAAGCGGTAGTAGTCGTACGGCGGGCATTTGGTCTTCGGGCCCGGCTCGTCCTCCATCGGGTTGACCGGCCCGTGGCCGTAGCACGAGCCGCAGAGGACGCAGCCGGCGCCGCGCTCGCCGGCATCGGGAGCGTAAAGCCAGCGCTTGACGCGTGCGAGCCCCGAGGGCGCTTTCGCTTTTCCATCCATGAGATAGTTAAGGTATTAAATATATGAATATGGATGCGTGTTTCAAGTTTTTGCCCGCGGATTCTTCATCGATCGCGCGCAACCTGGAACGGGAAAGCGCGAAAAGCTTTTAGGCCGCGGAGCTGATCCGGATGAGCTTGCGCAGCAGCCCGGCGAGCTCTTTCTGCTGATTTTTGTTGAGGGGGGAGAAAAACTGCGAGATGCTTTTCTCGAAAACGGGGATGGTGTTGCGATAGACTTTCAGCCCCTTGTCCGTGAGCGTCACGCGCACCACGCGCCGGTCGTGCGCGTCGCGCTCGCGCACGACGAGCTTTTTCTCCTCTAGGCGGTCGACGATGCCGGTCAGATTGCTGACGGTGACCATCATCTTCTCGCCGATCTCGCCGAACGGCAGGCCGCCGGCATAGCCGATCGTCGCCAGCACGTAGAACTGCGGCGGCGTAAGGTCGAGTCGCTCGAGATCGTCCTGGAGCTTCTTATTCGAAACGAGATTGAAGCGGAGAAACCGCACCCACAGGCTGGTCGTGTACCGGGTGAAAAAGGGATGCGTATTAACGGGCACGGCAAAAAGTCTAGACTTAGAGGTATGAAAAAGCAAGATTAAGTCCGCGGCGGACGGAGGCCAATGAAGCTCACGATTCTCGGATGCGGCGACGCTTTCGGCAGCGGCGGGCGGAACAACAGCGGCTATCTGATCGAAGCAGCGGATCGCCTGTTTCTCCTCGACTGCGGGCCGACGACGCTGCTCGCGCTGAAGCGCGCGGGCGTCGACCCGGCGCGGCTGGACGCGGTGTTTTTGAGCCATCTCCATGGCGACCACGCGGCGGGCCTGCCGTTTTTCTTCACCGATTATCTGCACGAGCATCCGCGCGCTCGGCCGCTCTGCGTCGCCGGCCCGGCGGGAACCGAGGAGCGCGTGCGCGGCATGTTCCGCTGGATGTTCGGCGAGCGGGCGGAGCCGCGCGATCCGCCGCCGACGGAGTTTCATGAGCTCGCGCCGGGGCGCGACGAGACGATCGCCGGCATCCGCGTCGCGCCGTTTCGCGTGCCGCACCAGGCGCGCGACGTCTCGCTCGGCCTGAGCGTTTCGTGCGGCGGCAAGACGCTGCTTTTCTCCGGCGATTCCGCGTGGACGGAGGAGTTCGTCGCGCGCTCGCGCGGCGCGGATCTTTTTTTATGCGAGTGCTGCTTCTACGACCGCGACTCGGCGGTCCACATGAATTATCGGAAGCTGCGGGAGAACCTGCCGCGTCTTAGCGCGAAGAAGATCCTGCTCACGCATCTGGGCGAGGAGATGCTCGCGCGCAGAGCCGACATCGACCTGCCGCTCGCCGAAGACGGAATGGTGCTGGAGATCTAGGAGACTAGCTCGGGTTCTGCGCCGGCTGGTTCGGCTGGGCCGCCGTCGCCGGCAGGATGATCGCGCGAAAGCCGCTCTTGGTCTCGATCTCGCGCGCGACTTCCTGCGCGTCGGTGAGCTTGGCGTACGGCCCGGCTTTCACCCGATAGGTCGTCTGGCCGTTCACCGGCGCGGGCTCGAGCAGCACCGGGATGCCGCTCGACGCGATCACCTTCTGCAGGTACTCGGCGCGGTCGCGCTCGCGAAACGACGCGACCTGGAGCATGTAGCCGGGCGATGCCTCGAGGCGGCGCTGCTCGTCCATGCTGAAGAGGACCGAGGTGCTGCGCTCGGGAACGGCCGGAGCGGCGGCGGCGATGCCGGTGCGGCCGCCGGCGATCTTTAACGTCTCGTAATTCTCCAGCCCGTAGGCGAGGAGCTTCGTGCTGTCGCCCCAGAGATCGTGCGACCCCAGCATCGAGACGATCACGGTGTTGCCGTTGCGCGCGGCGGCGCCGACGAAGCATTTCATCGCGGCGAGCGTGTAGCCGGTCTTGCCGCCGAGCGCGCCTTCGAAATTCCACAGCATGCGGTTGTGGCTGCGCACCATGAGCTGGCGCGGCTTCGCGCCGCGGCCCGGCGGCGTCGTGCTGACGGCGCTCGCCTTGGAGCCGACGATCTCGCGGAAGGTCGCGTTTTTCATCGCGTAATTGAAAATCAGCGCGAGGTCGCGCGCGGTCGAGTAGTGCTCGGCCGCCGTGAGCCCGTGCGGGTTGACGAAATGGGTGTTGACGGCGCCGAGGTCGTGCGCCTTTTTCGTCATCATGTCGCCGAAGCGCTCGACCGAGCCGCCGATCCCTTCGGCGAGTACCATGCCGGCGTCATTCGCCGAGCTGAGGAGCAGTGCGTAGAGGAGATCGCGGATGCTCATCTTCTGGCCAACCTTCAGATACAGCTTCGAAGAAGGCACCTGAGTGGCGGTCTTACTGACCGTGAGTACATCGTTCAGCGGCCGCCCGCTCTCCAGGACGACGATGGCGGTCATGACCTTGGTCGTGCTCGCGGGCGGCAGCTCCGCGTCGGCGTCGCGCTGGAAGAGGATTTCGCCGGTCTTGGCGTCCATCAGGAGGGCGGCCCTGGCGCTAAGGCCCTCCTCCGGAAAATCAGCCTGAGCCGCCGGCGGATTGATAAGAAGGACGGGAAAAAAAAGGAGAAAAAGCCAAGCTGGATGTCTTATTGCCTTCAGAACAGACGAGCCTCCTTATGCTTAGACGAAAAACGCCACAATTTATATCATAATCGGGCGAGATCGAACAGAGTTATTGTGCAGTATTTGGCAATTACTGCAACTGTTGCTCGACGGCATCGATCGCTTGACGCGCGAGGGTGTATTTTGGCTCGATCGCGAGCGCCTGCTGGAACTCTTCGAGTGCCTTTTTGAGCATTCCTTTGCTCAAATAGACCCGTCCGAGATTGAAATGAGGATAATGGTAGGCCTCGTAGCGGCGCGCACGGGTCGCGCGCTCGAGCCACGGGATCGCCTCGTCCAGGCGGCCGAGGCCGATGAGATAGGCTCCGATGTCGTTGTAGGGGTTGCCGAACTCAGGGTCGACGGCGATCGCCTTCTGGCACTCGGCGATCGCGTCCTCGTATTTTCCCTGAAAGCTGTAGGTCCAGCCGAGAAAGGTGTGCGCCTCGGCGGTCGGACGCGACGCGATCGATTCGCGGTAAAGCCGCACCGCGTCGTCGAGCTTCCCTTCCATCTGGACGCGGTAAGCCTCGTGAAACAGCCGGACCGCTCTTTCGAGGCTCTCTTTCTCGTCCATAGCTCAGTCTTTTTTGCGCGGAGGCTCCGGCGTTACGCCGTGCTTCTTGAGCTCGCGCTCGGCATCGTGGCGCTCGCCCTCTTTGCGTCCCAGCGCCTCGTCGCGGATGCGCTGCCGGCACGAGTCGCAGATGCCGCCCTGAAGCGGCCGCACCTGGCCGCAGACCATGCATTTTTTGGGTTCATTCGCCATCGGGCTTATTGTACCCGAAAAGCTTTCTTTGCCCAAGGATATTCGCGCGCGGCGCGTGCCGCTGTGAAAAACCTTTAATCGGCGAGGATTTTCACCTGCGCGGGATCTTCGAGGATCATCTCGAGCCCGTATCGCGGGTCGTCTTTGACTTCGCCGGTGACCTCGATCTCTTTGCCTTCGAAGCTTTTCGGCGCGAGCTTGTTCTGCTCGAAGCGCTCGGCCGCCGAGGCGAAGATCACGGCGGTGAACGCCGCGCGCGACGGGCCGAAGTTGATGAAGTAGGTGTTGCTCTTGGACGATTTCCCGACGCGGTAGACGCGCCCGCGGATCTTCGCCTGCGCTCCGGCGAGCGCCCTGATCTTATCGACCTCGCGCGCCTCGACGGCGGCGGGCTCCGGCCCCGCAGCGTCCGGAGCGGATGCGGGCGCAACAGCCGAGATGGGCGTGACAGCGACGACCGGCGGCGAGTTCCAGCGCTGATAAAGAATATGCACGAAAAAGCCGCCGGCAAACGCGGCGGCGACGAACGCGGGCACGACGGCCTTGCGCAGCGATTCCTTCGCGGTCATTTCTCGCAGAGGCCGAGGATCAGCCGCTCCATCGTGATGCGCGGCGAATGGTTGCTCGATTTCAGCCGAAAATCGGTCTCGTAGACGAACTCCAGGTCGCGCGCGAGCTTCTTTGTGGTGAATTTTTGCGCGTTCGATATCGCATGATAGACGGCTCTGGGATTGGATTTCGACAGCATCCGGGCGGTTTCTTCCGGCATGTTGCGCGCGAGCTCGTCCGGCGACATGCGCCTTTTGCTGAGGCGCGTCTCCTGATCGATGAATTGCCGCGCGATCAGCAGCCGCCGGACTGAGGTCGCGATCGTCGCCACAAGCTCCAGCGGATGTCTGTCGCTTGCCATCAGCCGCGTCACCTGTGCCAGCGCCGCGAGCGTGTTGCGCGCGGTGAGCGCGTCGGTCAGATCGAAAATCCAGCCCTCGCCCTGGTCGATCACGACCGCTTCGACGTCCTCGGCGCGGATCACCGGCGCCCCGCCGATATAGAGGATAAGCTTCTCGACCTCCTGGTGAAAGGACCAGAGCTGTGTGCCGGCGCGCGCGAGCATCATCTCCCGCGCGCGCGGCTCGATGCGCTTGCCCGCCTCCGCCGCGCGCCGGTCGAGGAATTGCGCCAGCGTGGCGGCATCGATCTTGCCGGTGCGGTCGCGTTCGACCGCGAGGTCGAGCGCCGCGCCTTTGTCGACAAATCTCTTGTAGAGCCGCGTGCGGCGGTCGACATGATCGGCCGTCAATAAAAGCACGCCCCACGGCGGCGGCCCGTTGTCCAGCAGATCCGTTAGCCGGTCGGCTTCGCCGCGCCCGCGGCGGATTTCCATATTCTGCGCGCGCGCGTGCAGCAGGATCGCCTCGGCGAGGTCGCGGCCGCCGTCGCCGATGACGGCGGCGACTTCAGCCGCCTCGGCGCGCGGCTGGGCTTGCTGCCAGCGCTCCTCGCTCCAGCCTTCGAGATTCAACAACTCCAGCAGGGCGCGCCCTGCGTCGTCCTTCTTTCCGTCGTTCCAGAGGCCGAGGATTTTTTCGCCGATCTCGCCTTTGTTCTCGGCCGAGGCGAAATACGGCGCGCTTTCGACCCACACCGCTTTGATCCCGGGGAAAAACGGCGCGGTCATGAGCGCGGCTTCGATCTGGTCCCACGGCGCGCTCCGGCCGTCAAAGCGCTCGAGGTTGAAGGCGCGGTTCTCCTCCGGCACGAGCGCGTCGACGAGCGCCTGCGCGCCGCTGCGGACCTTGAAATCGTCGCCGTGGAGCAGCAGCAGCGGCCGCGCGGCTCCTTTGCGGATGTCGGCGAGAATGGACTCAACCGTAAGTTTCATCTTCGTTAGAGAGCTATTCGCGATACTTTACAATTGCAATGTTTAAGAGTTGCAGGGTTGAAGGGTTTAAGGGTTAAAGGCTTAGGACTCCGAGTATGTCTAGCTTTTAACCCTTCAACTTTAAAACTCTTAAACCCTTAAACTCATCACTATCGCTTCGGAATCCACATACGGCTTTTTTCGCTCCACATATAGTCGGACTTCCAGACCTTCAGGCCGATCGTAAAATTGCCGCCGGATTTGGTGACGAAAACCTTTTCCGTCGAGTGCGGAATTTCCGTGCGCGCGATCAAATAGACGCGCTTGGCGATGCCTTTGTTCACCAGGATGCGGTCGCCGACCTGCATCGCCGCCTTCGACTCGCGCCTGGGCTCTCTCCGGTGGTCGCGTCTGCGCATAGGAGAAAATTAACATCGGCGATTCCGGCGCGCAAACCGCCCGCTTCTCACCGGAGCTTGAGCTCCTTCTGCACCTCGCCGAGCAGCGAAAAGTCGCGCAGCTGTGACAGCGGCACGCGCTTGTCGGATTTGAGCTCTTTTAAGCGCGCGGCGACGGCGAACTGGTACGTGGCGTCGCTCACGCCGCCGTCGGCGCTGAACGACGGCAGGATCAAGTCGTAGGACTCGCTCGCGACCTCCTTCGTCTGCTGGAGCCAGCGGCTCATGATCGGGACGACCTCGTCCTTCTGCTCGCGCACGACGCGGAGTCCGCGCACGATCGCGCGCACGACGCGCTTCGCCTGGTCGCGGTTCTCCTTCAGCCGCAGGTCGGTGATCGAGATCGCCGAGATCGGGCTTCCGACCTTCAAGTCCTTCGGCCCGCCGACGATGTTGTATCCCTCGCGCTGCAGCCGGATCGGTCCAGGCGGTGACACGCA
>DATFWH010000130.1:0-2671 GCA_035259465.1 Binatia bacterium | reverse complement strand
TCACAGCGCGCGCGCGACCCCGCCGACAAGGACCTTCTGCGTTCGGCGCTCCGCGCGCAGCGGCTGCAGCCGCCGTTTTACGCGCTGCTGGCGAAGAAAGCGGCCGAAGAATTTCATCATCCGGGAGCTTCCGTCGACGTGGCATTCTATTTTCTTGCGCCCGCTTGGGATGATGGGCCGCTGGCGGTCGAATCGATCGGCGGCGACATCTGGGACGGCCCGAGCGGCACCGCGCTGAAAGCGAATCTTGCGTTTCTCGCCGAGTCCATGCGGCGCGGCAGGTTCTTTATCCTTCCCGGGAACCACTGCGATTTTTGTCAGGTTTCCGAAGTCTGTCGCCGGCAGCACCTGCCGACATTGTGGCGCGCCGAGGCCGACGCGACGCGTATCGCCCACATCGCCATGAAGAAAACGGGCGCCTTGCCATGCCCATGATTGGAATACTGCCGGACGCGGTCGATCGCGAGCGTGCGGCATCGACTTTCGACCGCAACGTCGTCGTAACGGCCGGCGCCGGAACTGGAAAGACCCACCTGCTCGTCGAACGCTTGATGCATCTCTTGATGCGCGAGCCGGAGATAAAGCTGACCGACGTCGTCGCGCTTACTTTCACGAACAAAGCCGCCGCCGAGATCAAGCTCAGGCTCCGCGAGCGTTTGGAGGCCTATGTCGCCGCACGCATCGACAGCGCAGCGGAGACCGGCGACGAGATACAGCTAGAGGTGCGCTCTTTCATGGAGCGCTATTATCTTTCAAAAACGGAGCTGAACCGCCGCGCCGTCGACGCGCTCCGCCGCCTCGAACGCAGCGAAATCGGCACGATCCACAGCTTCGCCGCGACGTTGTTGCGTCTCTATCCGATGCAGAGCGGCGTGGATCCGCAGTTCGTCGAGGACGACGGCAGGCGCTTCGAGCTCATATTCGACCGGCTATGGACCGTGTGGCTCGATGAGGAACTTTCACGGAGCTCGACGCAGCCGGAGCTCTGGAAACGGGCGCTGCGCAGCGTCGGCCTGCGCGACATTCGACGGCTGGCATTTTCCGTCTGCTCCGAAAGCGTCGATCTATCCCGCATCGCGGAAGGCGGCGGCGCGACGCAGCTTCTCGACTGGCTTACGACACTCGAACAAAAAGTTGCCGCTGTGCTCGCGCGCCATCCTGAGAATCGCAGCAACGAAAAGCAGCTCCGCGGCGCCCGCGATGTGTTGCAGAGATTTCTTCGCTCGGGCCCCACCGGCCTCGTCGATGTAAAGGCCGACGACGCATTCCCCGGCTCTTTCAATAGAAATCTGAAAGGCTGGGACGATGAAGACAGCGAAGCCGCCCGGGAGATCATCCGCGTCGCGAAGGCGTTGCTCGAAGTGGACGACGACTTCACGCGCTCGGTCGTGGCGCTGCTGCTGCCCTTTGCTGGGCGCTTTCGTCGGGCGTATGCCGCCGCGGGGCTCGTTTCGTTCGACGGACTGTTAACGCGCGCCCGCTCGCTCGTGCGCGATTATCTACAAGTGCGCGAGCAGCTCAAGCGCCGCTACAAGGCGATCCTCATCGATGAGTTCCAGGACACCGACCCGGTACAATACGAGATCCTTCTCTACCTTGCAGAGGAGACGGGCCGGAGCGCCGATACGTGGAAAGAAGTCCAACTCGAGCGCGGGAAGATTTTCGTCGTCGGCGATCCCAAGCAGTCGATCTACGCTTTCCGCCGCGCCGACATCGAGGCTTATCTCGACGTGGTCGAAAAAAAGATCAAGGATCAAGACGGTATCGAATGCCGCCTCACCACGAATTTCCGCAGCCATGGGAAGATTCTCGACGTCGTCAACGGCGTCTTCGAACGCCTCATTCGGCCAAGCGCCGGTCTTCAGCCGGCCTACGTCGCGATAGAGCCGGCTCCAGGGAAAGCGACTGAAGCCGCTTCGTTTCGCAAGGTCGCCATCCGCAGAGTATCCGCAGGCGCGGAAAAGACCGACAACGATCGCGCACGGCGGCTAGAGGCAGAGAATCTCGCCCGCTGGCTCGACGAGGAAGTATTGGGCAAAGCAGAGATCGTGGACGGCGGGAAGCCGCGACTCGTCCGCTCCGGCGACGTGGCGCTTTTGTTCCGCAAGCTCACCGATATCCATTATTACATCGAGCCGCTTCGACGCCGTAGACTTCGCTATGTCGTGGAGGGCGAAAGACATTTTTACGCCGTCCAGGAGGTTGTCGACACCGTCAATCTGCTCCGCGCCGTCGACAACCCGCACGACAGGCTTGCGCTCGTGGGCGTTCTGCGCTCGCCGCTCGGCGGCCTTACAGACGCGGAGATATACGAGCTCAGCCGCCGGCGCTTGCTCGACTACACGACCCCTATCGACCTGTTGACGCCCGAGAACGTGCGCGAGCTTTACGCCATACTTGTGCGTCTGAATCGCGAAGTCCGCGCGCTGCCGGTAGGCGAAGCGGTCGCGCGAGTCTTCGAAAGCGCGCCCGTGCGGCTGTTCGCCGCCGCCACGCTCCATGGAGAGCAGGCGGTCGCGAATCTCGAAAAGCTGCGTTTCCAGGCCGAAATCATGGGACGAGAACCGCTCAGCACCTTCAAGAGCGTCATCGCGCGCCTCGAATCGAGTGTGCTGCGAGTCGACGAAGAGGCGGAGAGCGCGCTCGCCGAGGAGAATCTCGATGCCATTCG
>DATFWH010000129.1:0-3392 GCA_035259465.1 Binatia bacterium | reverse complement strand
ACGCGTTGAAGGACGCTGAGGGGATCGCGCGGGTCGCCGATTTTTTCAGCCAGGGCGGCGACGGCCTCTAGATCGAGGTCGTCGCCGGTGGCATCGAGGACGTTCTGTCGTTCGTAAAAGACATTTCGCTTGCTGCCGCGGAGGCTCTGTATCTGGTCCGGCGGCAGCGCCGGATTCTCCGTCGTGAGTCTATAGAAAGCACGGCCGCCGGCGATCCGGTGGACCTCCGGGCTGGAGGCAATCTCGAATTTGAGGAGCACGAGGTTCCCGAGCTGCGCGCGCCTGCAGGCAGGCGCCAGCGGAGGCGTCAGCAGCGCGCCGGGCGCGCGGATCAACTCCTGAAGCGCGTCCGGAGAATGGGGGATGCCGGTGACGGACTTGTCCGGCTCGACGCCGACCAGCAGAGTGCCGCCGTCGGCGTTCGCCATGCCGCCGGCCAATCGCGCGATCTCGCGCACGAGGTCTTCGGTGGGCTTCGGCACGGAAGTTTTTTTGTAGTCGTAGGCGCTTAGGAACTCGAGGAACTGGCCGCGTTCCTGCCGGAGCAGCAAGCCGATCTCTTCGCCGTCCATGACGAACCGAGAGTGTTAAGTTAAAGGCTGAGTGTCAAGTTTTCGGAGTGGCGGTCATCTTGAAACCATAAACCTAGCCCTCCGCGTTCAACCGAACGATTTCAAAAACCATCGCAGCCGATACATAAAGATCTTTTAGATCGAGCCACTCTTTGACGGTATGAATTTCGCGCATGCCGGTCGAAAGATTCGCCACTTCGAGACCCTTGGTATTGAAGACGTTCGCATCGCAGCCGCCGCCGGTCGCTTGCGTCTGGACTTGGACGCCGAGATTTTTGCCGGCTCTCTGCACCAGACGCACGAGCTCGGAGTCGTCCGAGACATTGAGCGCGTCGTAGTCGCGCTCGACCCGGGCTTCGACCGAAGCCCGATAGGTCTCGCCCTCGAGCGTGACGCTGTGCACTGCGGCGGCCTCTTGGAGCGCATGAATCATGTGATCCGTCTGGGCGGAGAGCTTTTTCTCGTTATGGCTGCGCGCCTCGCCTCTCAGAAGGACGGAGTTCGGAACGATATTCACCGCCAAGCCGCCTTCGATCACGCCAATATTCGCCGTCGTCTCGCTATCGATGCGGCCGAGACGCATGCGTGCGATCCCCTCGGCTGCAACCTGAATAGCGCTGATTCCCTTTTCCGGGCAGACGCCTGCATGGGCCTCGAGCCCATGCACTTCGATCTCGAATCGGTTCGCGGCAGGCGCGCGGGTAAACAGGAAGCCGACAGAATCGCTGTCGAGAACGAGCCCCGTGCGCGCGCGCAGCTGCGAGACGTCAAGGCACTTGGCGCCGATGAGGCCGGCTTCCTCGCAAATGGTAAAAACAACGTCGATCGGTCCGTATGGAATCTTGTTTTCATGGAGCGCGCGAAGCGCTTCGCAAATGATCGCGACGCCGCTCTTGTCGTCGCCGCCGAGCACGGTGCGCCCGTCGCTCCTCAAGATCGTGCCGTCGAGCACCGGAACCACGCCTTCGCCCGGCGCAACCGTGTCCATGTGGGCGGATAGGAGGAAAGGCCGCGCGGCCGGCACCGTCCCGGGAAACCGGGCGATTACATTGCCCGTGTTGCCGCCGACCTTTTGCCCCGCATCGTCGATCGAGACTTCCGCGCCGAGATCCTCCATGTCGCGCGTGAGGCGCAGCGCGACGTCGCGCTCCCGGCGCGACAGGCTGTCGATCCGGATGAGCTCGATGAGCAGGTTCTTCAGCCGCTCCTGGTTGATCATGTCCGCTCCGCGGCGACGCGCGCTTTCGCTTTGCCCTTTTTGGCCGAGGCGCGAATGTATTTGACGGAGACGGGGGAGAGATCGCGCGGCCCGGTCATGACTTCGATGATCGAGAACGACGGCGCTTTCTTCGCCTCGTCGAGCGCCCGTCGCAACTGTGCCACAGTCTCGACCCGAAAGCCACGACCGCCCCAGAGTTTCGCCAGATCGGCGTAGCGCCAGGTCGGCAGCGCGAGCAAATCCTGACGCTGCGCGATGGGGCGGAAGATTCCCCAGCCGCCGTTGTTCAGCAGCACGACGATAGGATTCAGTTTGTAGCGCAGAGCATGGGCGATCTCGACGCCGGTCATTTGAAAGCCGCCGTCGCCCGTGAGGATCAGAGGCCTTAGACCGGTGCCGATCTGGGCTCCAAGCGCGCCGGGAATTGCAAACCCCATCGAGGCATAGAATCCTTGCGCCAAATACAGGCCGTCGTCGCCGACTTTGAGATCCAGCCCGCCGAAGAGTGAATCGCCGGACTCTGCCACCGCCATGAATTTCTTTTTGCCCGCAAGAAAGCGGTTTATCTCCCGCAGAACGTCGCCGACGCGGACCGGACGGTTCAGCTCGGACTTACCCGCCGGCAGATTGTCGCTGTACGCGACCTTTTCATGGTGCATCTTCAAATCAGAGCGCAGCAAGCCATGAACGAAGTCGCGCAGCGTGACGTCGGTGTAGGTGTGGAAGCTGACGTTGACATGGTGTTCGACCGCCCAGATCGAGCGGTTACGCAGCGCCTCGGCCGGCTGGCTGCCGCCGAGCTCGATGTCGGTCAAAAACATGCCCAGCCCGACAATCAGGTCGGCCTGCTCGACGCGCTCGCGAATGGCTCGGGGACTCACGGCGCCGATATAGACGCCCATGTAGAGCGGGTGATTCATTGGAAATGCGCCCTTGGCAAGGACCGACGTGCAGCAGGGAGCGCCCATCTTCTCGATCAGCTTGACGATGTCCTTGGCGAGCTTGTAGCGAAACGCCTCGATGCCGATCAACACGACGGGTCGCCGCGCGGTCGCGAGGCGCTCGGCGGTGTCGCGGACAGCCTCGTCGAGCTTATGCCGGTCGGAGTTCGCGTGAGGCAGCTCGCCGTCCCACTCGATGAGCTCTTTCGGCACGGGAATCTCACGCTCGACCATATCGCGATGGATCTCGATGTAGCCGGGCTGCTGGTTGAGCCACATCGATCGGATGACGGCATCGATTTCGATTGCGGCACGCAGCGGATCGTCGATGATTTTGGCCGCGCAGGTCACCTCTTTGTAGATATTGAGCTGCGACTCGATCGCTCTCGCCTGATGATGGATTAAAACCCCGAGCTTTCGCTCTTCCTCGCCGGGGCCCCCGCTGATGACGAGAATCGGAACGCGCTCGGCGAACGACCCGGCGACGGGATTGACCATATTGTGTCCGCCGGCGCCGTATGTAACGCAGATCGCGCCGATGCGCCCTGTGCTGCGGGCGTAGCCGTCGGCGGCAAATCCCACGCCGGGTTCGTGCGAGAGCGTTATGATTTTCAGTCCGCGCGGCCGGCCGAATTTAAAAAATAAGTTGATGACGAGGTC
>DATFWH010000128.1:0-27747 GCA_035259465.1 Binatia bacterium | reverse complement strand
GAAAAACATCCCGCCGCGATCGATCGGCCCGCCGGAGAAGAGCCAGGAAGCGCCCACGACGAGAGCCACGAACGCTCCGCCCGCCGCGGCCGCCGCTCCGATGATGCCGACGATCTGAACGGGCAGCAAAGAAAAGCCGGTGATCAGGTCGAAGTTGATGCGCATAAGCCGGAGGAGTGTATATCTCGAACCGCCCGATCGACGCGGCGCGTGAGACACGGGCACCTCGGCCACCGAGCCTGCAAAGGCATTCGCCAGCGCCGGCATGAAGCTGGAATTTTCGGCGCCGACGCGCAGGTGATCGACTACCGAGCGGCGATAGGCGCGCAACATGCAGCCGTAATCCTGCATTTCGACTCCGACGATACGCGAAGCGATCCGGTTTACCGCTCGCGAAGAAATCATGCGGAGCGGCGAATCGTCACGCTGCTGGCGCCAACCGCCGACCACGTCGTAGCCCTCGTCTATTTTTTCGAGCAGCTTCGGAATTTCCTCGGGAGGATTTTGCAGATCGCCGTCGAGCGTGACGACGACGTCGCCTCGCGTACGGTCCAAGCCCGCCGCAACCGCGGCGTGCTGTCCGTAGTTGCGGTTGAAGATAATCACGCGAATGCGGGAATCGCCGGAATGAAGGCGCCGCAGAATATCGGTCGTGCCGTCGCGGCTGCCGTCGTCGACGTACACGATCTCGAAAGACTTCCCGGTTTTTTCGAGTACGGGCACAAGACGCGCGTGCAGGGCCTCGACATTTTCAGCTTCGTTGTAAAATGGAACGACAATGGAAATTTCCGTGCGCTCGGCGGCGGTTTTCACGGCCGCGATCATGACTCCGAACGCCAACTAATACAAGGCGCGGACAAAAATCCTCCTCGGGTTTTCACCCGAGCACAGAATCGTATGTACCGGATCACAAGTTAGGATAAATTTTCTTGACATTGTGTGCATTTAGCGGTTCAATGGGCATGAATCAGGGCGATCTGAAGCTTTCAGCCTCCGCTTCGTCGAATCACTAGAGCCCTGATTGTGCCGACCGGGACCTTAGGGGAAGGAGGTTTTAGTTGCAGGCCCTCAAGAGATTCTGGTTGTTACTCCCTCCGGATCCGCTCCCTCTTCTCCATCCGACCGAACTTCGCTATGATTTAAGGCTCAGGAGCCGTCACGACGAGCGGCTCGCCAACGATTCCCATGGCTAAGAGGACGACTAAAAGTCTACCTGTCGCCCATCGGTTCTTTTATCCGAACATTTTGAATTTTCCATTTGAGGATCCATTCCGAAAGGAGGAGCTATCGGAATGAACCAAGAGTTTGAGTCGCTTATCCGCAAGGACCGCGACCTCACCAAAGTCCGGGCCTGGAAGGGCAACCTGCTCGGCTATCTGGATAAGGTCAAAGAAAATCCCTCAACCGCCAAGCTCGCCCACGCGCGCATGTACGACAACGTCATGCGTCCCGGCGTCGGCGACATTCAGGAGACCAACGATCCGCGGATCAAGCGGCTTTACAAAGACGAATCGGTGAAGGTCTATAATTTCTTCATCGATGAATTCTTCGGCATCGAAAAGACGATCGCGCAGATCGTGCGCTACTTCCACGCCGCTTCGCTCAAAGGCGAGGAAAGCCGCCAAGTTCTCTACCTCATGGGACCGGTCGGCTCGGGAAAAAGCTCGCTGGTCGAGAAGCTGCACCGCGGCCTCGAGGAGAGCGATCCGATTTTCGCCATCGAGGCCTGCCCGATGTTCGAGGAGCCGCTGCATCTCATTCCGCGCCACCTGCGGAAGGAATTCGAGAAGATGCTGGGCGTCCACATCGAGGGCGATCTCTGCCCCGTCTGCCGCTTCCGCCTGAAATCGGAATTCAACGGCCGCTACGAGGAATTCCCCGTAGGGACGATCGAGTTCTCGAAGCGCGCGCGCGTCGGCCTCGGCGTGGTGCCGCCGGTCGACCCGAACAACCAGGACACATCGGTCTTGATCGGCAGCGAGGACATCTCGAAGCTCGATCTTTATTCCGAAGGCGATCCGCGCGTCCTCGAATTGAACGGCGCGCTGAATATCGGCAACCGGGGCATGGTGGAGTTCATCGAGGTATTCAAAAACGAAATCGAATATCTCCACTGCATGATCACCGCCACACAGGAAAAAGTCATCCCGGCGCCCGGCCGGCACGGCCTCGTGTACGTCGACACCGTCATCGTGGCGCACTCGAACGAAGCCGAATGGCAGAAGTTCAAGGCCGACCACACGAACGAGGCGATCCTCGACCGCATCGTGGTCGTCAAGGTGCCTTACAATCTCCGGCTGTCGGAGGAGATCAAGATTTACCAGAAGATCATCCGTCACTCGGACTTCAAAGCGCACGTCGCGCCGCACACCCTCGACATCGCGTCGATGTTCGCGATTCTCTCGCGCCTCGAGCCGACCAACAAATGCGACTTGGTAACCAAGCTCAAGCTTTACAATGGCGAAGAGGTGGTCGAAAAAGGCCGCACGAAGAAAGTCGACGTGGAAGAGCTGCGCGAGGCGACCAAGCGCGAGGGCATGAGCGGCATCTCGACGCGCTTCATCATGAAGGCTCTCGACAACGCGCTCTCCGACAACACGACCGGCAATTGCATCAACCCGATCAATGTCCGCGAGGCGCTCACCAATATGGTGAAGGAGGCCGACCTGCCCGACGATACGCGCAAGCAGTACCTCGAATTCTTGCAGGATACGCTGCACAAGGAATACCTCGAGATGCTCGAGAAAGAGATCACGCGAGCATTTGTCTATTCCTACCAGGAGCAGGCGGAGGCGCTGTTCCAGAACTACCTCGACCACGCCGAAGCCTACGTCAACAAAAGCAAGGTGAAGGACCGCAACACGAAGGAAGAGCTCTCGCCCGACGAGAGCTTCATGAAGTCGATCGAGGAGCAGATCGCAATCATCGGCTCCGCCGCCGACGGCTTCCGGCAGGAAGTGATCGCGTATCTATGGGCGGCGAATCGCCGCGGCGAAAAGATCGATTACGGCAGCTACGAGCCTCTGAAAGAGGCGATCGAGAAAAAACTCATGACGTCGGTTCGGGATATCAGCCGCATCATCACGAAAGCCCGCACCCGCGACGAGGAGCAGAGCGAGAAATACAGCGCGATGGTGAAAAACCTCCTCGATCACGGCTACTGCCCCAACTGCGTCGACGTGATCCTGAAGTATGCGGCGAACAACCTGTGGAAGGATTGATCGGCGGCGTGAGCGCCGTATGGCGGCATGAGCACCGTCTTTCGCTCCTACGACTCTTCTTCCGGCCAGCGCAGCGACCGCTGCGCCGGGGACCGGCTGCGCCATCGTGAGAAAGTCCACGAGGCGATCCGGCAGAACATCGCCGACATCATCTCGGAAGAGTCGATCATCGGCAAAGACCGCGACCGCATCATCAAAGTCCCCATCCGCGGCGTAAAAGAGTACCGCTTCGTCTACGGCGACAACGCTCCCGGCGTCGGCCAGGGCGGGCCCGACACCCAGCCGGGCCAGGTCATCGGCAAGGGCGAGCAAGGCGGCGACGGCCAGCAGGCCGGCGATCGTCCGGGCGTCGACTACTACGAAACCGACGTCGCCCTGGACGAACTCATCGACATGATGTTCGAGGACCTTGAGCTCCCCTATCTCGAGCGCAAGCACCTAAGACAGATGGAGGTCGAGCAGCTCTACCGGCGGAAAGGCTACCGCAAAAAGGGAATCCGCATCCGTCTCGACAAGCGGCGCACCGCCGTCTCGCGCGTCAAGCGCAAGAAAGCCGTGCAGCGCGCCGACGCCTTCGCACTCCGGCCGCAGCGCTTTCCGTTCCATAAGGACGATCTGGTCTACCGCCACACGGTCACGCAAATCCGCCGCGAGTCCAACGCCATCGTCGTTTGCATCATGGATACCTCCGGCTCGATGGACACGATGAAAAAGTATCTCGCCCGGAGCTTCTTCTTCCTCCTTTATCGCTTCGTGTGCACGAAATATCAGAACGTCGAGATCGTCTTCGTCGCGCACCATACCGAAGCGGCCGAGGTGACCGAGGACGAATTCTTCCACAAGGGCGAGGCGGGCGGGACCTTCATCTCTTCCGGTTACCGCAAAGCGCTCGAGATCATCGAACAGCGGTACCACCCTTCGCTCTGGAACGTGTACGTCTTTCATTGCTCGGACGGCGACAACTTCGAGTCGGACAACGCCGCCGCGCTCCAGGCGGCTAAAGAGCTTGCCGATGTGTCGAATTTATTCGGCTACGGCGAGATCAAGCCGCTCGGGTCCGGATATTACGGCAGCAGCATGATCCAGTTTTTCGCGCAGCTCGCGGCGGAAAATTTCCAGACGGTGCAAATTCAGCGCAAAGAGGACATCTGGCCCGCTTTCAAGGGCTTTCTCTCGCGCGAGCGCGCGCGGGACGACGCAGCCTGAACCTCCCCCATGCCGGCCGGCTTCACCATCCAGGAGCTCGAATCGTGGAACGAGCGGATTGTCGCGCTCGTCGAAAAGTTCGGCCTCGATCCGTATCCGCAGGAGTTCGAGATCTGCGACCACGAGCAGATGCTGGGCTACATGGTGTACTCCGGCATGCCCTCGCACTATCCGCACTGGTCGTACGGTAAAAATTTCGAAAAGCTGAAGACGCTCTACGATTACGGCGTAAGCGGCCTGCCGTACGAGATGGTGATCAATTCGAACCCGTCGATCGCCTACTTGATGCGCGACAACTCGCTGCTGCTGCAGGTGCTCACGATCGCCCATGTCTACGGCCACAACGACTTTTTCAAGAATAATTTCACCTTCAAATCGACGCGGGCGCAATACACGATCGAGACGTTCAAGACGCATGCCAACCGCATCCGCAATTACATCGAGGACCCGAGCATCGGTCTCGAGAAAGTCGAACCGATCCTCGACGCGGCGCACGCGATGTCGCTCCAGTGCCGGCGCAATCTCGCCATCCGCAAGCCGTCTCAGGAAGAAGACGTCGAGCGCCGCCTCGCGGAATCGGCGCCGGCTCCCGATCCGTTTCATTCGATTCACCGGCGCCAGGACTACGTCGCGCCGGACCTGAACCGCGTGCCGCTTTATCCCGAAGAGGACTTGCTGATCTTCATTCGCGATCACAACCCGCTTTTCAGCGACTGGGAAAAGGACATTCTCACAATCGTCCACGAAGAGGCGCAGTACTTCATCCCGCAGATCGAAACCAAGATCATGAACGAAGGCTGGGCCAGCTTCTGGCACAAGCGCATCCTCGACTCGCTCGAGCTGCCGCAGGGCATGCAGCTCGAGTTCGTCGTGCGCCACAACCAGGTGCTGAGCCCCGCGCGCGGCTCGATCAACCCGTATCATCTCGGCATGAAGGTATGGGAGGATATCGAGCGGCGCTGGGACAAGCCCGCCTTGGACGAGAAGCGCGACACCGGGGTCAAGCCGAAGACCGGCAGGGAAAAAGTCTTCGAGGTGCGCGAGGTCGAGCGCGACGCCTCGTTCCTCCGCCGCTATCTCACCGAAGAGCTCATCCGCGAGCTCAATCTCTTCGAATACCAGAGCCGCGGCGGCGATCAGGTGGTGGCGCGAGTCGCCGACGACGACAACTGGCGCGCCATCAAAGAAACGCTGATCAAAAACGTCGGCACCGGCACCATTCCTGTCATCAAGGTTGAAGATGCGGATTTCAACAAGAACCGCGTCCTGTTCCTACGCCACTATCACGACGGGCGTGATTTGCAGCTCGAATACGCGGAGAAAACGCTGCGCTACCTTAACCGGCTCTGGAGCCGAGAAGTCGTCCTCGAAACCGAGGTCAACGGCAAACAGTCGCTGCTCTGCTTCGCCGACGATAAGCTCACGATCAAGCCGGTTCATTAAATCTTCCGTTGCCACTTTCCACCGTCGTGGTTTATGATCGGACCGATCTAGAACCGCGAGTTTTTGCATGGCCGACCTCGATCGTATCCAAACGTGCGCACTAAACCCGATCGATCCGCAAGCGCGCCGCGCGCGCTTGGTCGCCGCCGTGATCGGCGACTCGCCCTCCCGCTACAGCAAAAGCCCGGCGCTGTGGAACGCCGCGTTTGCGGAGCTTCACATCGACGCGCGCTACGTCGCGCTCGACGTCGAGACCCGCCGGCTCGGCGATTTGCTGCGGGCGATCGGTGAGTCGCCCTCGGTTTTGGGGCTTAACGTTACCGTGCCGCATAAACTCGCGGTGCTCGAATACCTCGATGAGCTGGACGAGAGCGTCAAGTCGACCGGCGCCGTGAATACCGTCGCGCGCGCGCCTACCGGAGCCCTGGTGGGTTCCAACACCGACGGCATCGGGTTCATCGAGACGCTGCTGAGCCCGGAATTCGGCGACTCCCCGCCGTTGTTTCCCACGCTCGCAGGCATGGACGTTTTGGTCCTCGGCGCCGGCGGTTCCGCGCGCGCCGTCGCGTTCGCGCTCGGTCAACGCCTCGCGGGCGGGAAGCTGCTGATCGCAAACCGCCACCCGGAAACCGCCGAGGCGCTCGCGCAGGAGATCCATCCGTTCTGCGCGAACGCGCGGGCCATCGGCGAGGATGCCATCGCGGCGAACGCGACGACGGTTGAGTTGATCGTCAACTGCACGACCAAGGGACAGGCGGGCCGCGGAGAAAGACAATCGCTCGAACGGTACTCCGCTCTTGCGCCCGCCTCCGGTTCGCGCGCGGCGGACATCGACGCGAACCATAAACGGTCGCTATCCATCGCGCGCTCGGTTCCGCGAGAAACCGTTTTTTACGATCTCGTTTACCACCCCGAGGAGACGGTCTTCTTACGTCATGCGAGAGAGACGGGCCACCGGGCCGTCAACGGCCGGGGCATGATCGTGGCGCAGGCGGTCGAATCGTTCATGAATCACATCTGCCGGCGGGAGCTCGAGGCGGACGGCCTGCATAACGAGGAGACGCGCCGTCGGCTCGCGAAAGTCATGCTCGCGGCTTGGTAAAGTCATGGCCGCGGCTTTGTCAAGTTATTAGAGTGACGAGGTGGTAAGCATCAAACCGCCGCGCGCGCTCGACCCGGCTGGAGATAAAGGAGCAAGCTGCCGAGCACGACGGCGCCGAGGCTGAACCACTGGGCCTCGCTCAAACCTCCGGCGATGGGCGGATTGATGCGCCAGAATTCGACCACAAAGCGCGCGACGCCGGAGAGGACCAGGTAGAGCCAGAAAATCGTCCCGTCGGAGTAATCTTTTTTTCTCACCGACCAGAGAACCGCGAAGATCACCAAGGATTCGAGCAATTCATAAATCGGCGTCGGATGCACTTTGACCCCGGGAGGGTATGCAATTCCGGTATCGGGATGCACCCAGCCGATAATCGCATTCGTATAAGCGACGCCCCACGGAACCGTCGTCTCGATTCCCCAATCGCCGTCCCCGGCGACATGACAGCCGATCCGCCCGACGCCGTAAGCCAGCGCCAGCGCGGGCGCGCAGATATCGGCGGCCTTAAGCCAAGGAATCCCTTCGCGGCGGACCACCCACGTTGCGGCGAGGATTCCGCCGACGACGCCGCCGTACCAAGTGAACCCGGCGCCGGTGAGAATAAAATCCCAGGGATGCTGGATAAAGCTGATCCACTCTTCGAAAATAAATAAGATCCTCGCGCCGAGGAGGCCGCCGATCGCACCGGCGAAGACGAGCGAGGAGGAAATCTCCGGGTCGTAGCCGTAGCGCTTTAGCTCGAGCCACGCGACCCAGCCCCCTGCGACCGCCGCCAGCGCCATGAACGCGCCGAAACTGTACACCGGGATCGGCCCGATATGGAAAAGCACCGGAATCATTCCAAACTCCTCGAGATTGACGTTCAGCTTAGCAGAAAGCCGCCATAAAAGCATTCTTGAGAAATTTACGCGATTCGGGAAAAGGCCCGATTCCCACAGCCGTCGGTTTTTGCTACGGAGCAAAAGCGCAGATGGCGAAGATCTGGCAGGCAGAAGAAGGAATACCTCTCGGGGGCGCGCCGGTCGCGGAGAAGCCGCTGGACTGGTGCGTCGAAGAGCTGGGGCTGCGCCGTCTAAGCCGCCTCGCGGCTCCGTCAGAGACGCTCGTTATCGGCGCCGACCGCCACGGGCAATTCGGCGATCAGCGCCGCTTTGTCGTCGTCGGCTTGGACGACGAAGAGACGCATGCGCATTCCAATGAGGGCTGGCGCAGCGGCTACTATCTCGTGCTGATCTCGGTCGACGGACTGCAAAACAAACTCTCCGGCGGCGGGACCTCGCATTAGCCGCGCAAAGCGAACCGGGTCGCATCCCCTCTCCATAAATCTTAAATCTCACCGCGTTCTTGTTTTTTTTCAGAAAATATTTTTCTATCGAGGCAATGCGGCTGCTTATACAGCGGATCGAATCGGCCGAAGTCCGCGTCGACGGCCAAATCGTCGGCCGGGCCGGCCGCGGGCTTTGTTTGTTCCTCGGCGTCGCGACGGAAGACTCGAGGGCGGACGCAGATCTCCTGGCCGAAAAAGCGATTCATTTGAGAATCTTCGAAGACGACGGCGGCAAGCTCAACCGCTCGGTGTCCGACATACGCGGCGACATTCTCGTCGTGTCGGAGTTCACTCTTTACGGCGACTGCGCCAAGGGACGGCGCCCGTCTTTCAGCCGCGCCGCTGCTCCGGAAAAAGCGCGGGAGCTTTACGAATATTTCGTCGGCAAGCTCGAACAGTCCGGCCTCCGCGTGGCGACCGGGCGCTTTCAAACGACGATGGCCGTAAGCCTCGTCAACGACGGGCCGGTGACATTGACCCTGGAGAGCTGACGATGCACGTCGTCCTGTACCATCCTGAGATTCCGCAGAATACCGGAAGCATCGCGCGGCTCTGCGCGGCCACCGGCACGCCGCTGCATCTCGTGAAGCCGCTCGGCTTTACGATCGACGACAAACATTTGAAACGCGCCGGCCTCGATTACTGGCCGCACGTCGACGTGCGGCTGCACGAATCGTGGGAAGATTTTCTGCGAACGCACGGCGGCGGCCGCCGGCTTTTCTTTTCCAAAAAAGCGAGGCAGTCTTACATCCAAGCGAACTATCGCGACGACGATTTTCTCGTCTTCGGTCCCGAGACGACCGGCCTGCCCGAAGCCTGGCTCGAGGCGCATGCGGAAAATTTTTTCCGCATTCCAATGATGACGCAGGCGGTCAGAAGCCTGAACCTATCCAACGCAGTCTCGATCGTCGTCTACGAAGGCCTCCGCCAGCTCGGCCGGCTGCAAGCTTGATTTGCCGCGCCGATGTGATTATCTGTAGGGTTATACCTGACTTAATAGGGGGATTTACATGAGGCTACGCTCCTCACAGTGGAATTATTCTATCAATCGACGTTCCTCCGCGATGATTTTCATCGCAGTATTATTCGCGTTGAGTTCCGTGCCCGGCTTCGGCGCCGAGGCGGAAAAGAAAGAGGCGTCCGAGCCGCCGAAGGAGTCCTTCAACTTGATCTTGCCCTTTACCGACCTCACCGTCGGTCAAGGTCAGGAGGTCACGATGGACGCCGAGGTCGTCAACCGGACCAAGAATCCGGTTGCGGTCGGCCTCACGATCGACGGCGTGCCGAAAGGCTGGGAAGTGGGCTTCAACTCCCGCTATCCGAGCTACCCTGTCCGCTCGGTGATGGTGCAGGGCGAGAAATCAACTACGGTGGAGTTCAAGGCGAAGGTTCCGGAAAACACCAAGCCCGGAAACTACGAGACGAAAGTCGCCGCCAAAGATGAAAACGGCAAGACCAGCTATCTGGAAAAGGTCGTCTTTCGCGTCACCTCAAAAAAGGTCGAGACCGGAGGCCTCAAACTCACGAGCCAGTATCCCGTATTGACGACTCCCTCGGGTCAGACGCTCAAATTTACCGTCGACCTCAAAAACGAGACGAACAAGCCGCTGACCGCATCGCTCAACGCCGAAGCGCCCACGGGATGGGCTGTGCGCTTTAAGCCGCAGTTCGGCGACACGCAGATATCCTCGATTCAACTCAAAGAAAACGGCACGGAGACGCTTAGCGTCGAGATCGATTCACCCGTCCGCGCCGACGCGAAGGAATACCCGGTGAATATCCGGGCGCGCGCAGGCGCCTTCGAAGCATCGACAAACCTGAAAGTTACGCTGAAAGGCGTGACCGATCTGAAGATGGGCACCGTGACCGGAACGCTCAATGCCGGGGTCACGGCGGGCCAAAAGACCCCCGTCCCCTTCCTAGTAGCCAACAGTGGGACGGCGCCGATCCGCAACCTCGCGTTCGTTACCAAAAAACCGGACAAGTGGACGATCGATTTCAAGCCCGACAAGCTCGACGCGCTCAACGCCGGCGAAGTGCGCGAGGTGTCGATGGAGATCACCGCGCCGGCGCGCGCGATAGCCGGAGACTACGCGATCACGGTCGCGGCCAACAGCGCCGACGCGAATAAATCAGTCGATTTCCGCGTCACCGTATCGACCGCGACGCTATGGGGATGGGTCGGTGCGGGAATAGTCGCCGCCGTTGTGCTGGGGCTCGCCGTCGTATTCTGGCGCCTGGGCCGGCGATAATGCCTGTAATCGAGACAGAGAATCTCACCAAACGGTATCGCAACCTGATCGCCGTCAACGGCCTTTCCTTCGGCGTCGACCAAGGCGAGATCTTCGGCTTTCTCGGCCCGAACGGCGCCGGAAAAACGACGACCATTCTCATGCTGCTTGGCTTAACCGAGCCGAGCGGCGGCCGCGTGCGCGTCTGCGGATTCGATCCCGCGCGCGAGGCGCTCGAAGTCAAGCGGCGCGTCGGCTACCTGCCGGAAAACCCCGGATTTTATGACGACCTCTCGGGGCGGGAAAACCTGCGCTACATCGCGCGCCTCAACCGAATACCGGAGCCAGAATCGACGCACAGAATCGACGCGCTGCTCGAGCAGGTCGGGCTTATGAAAGACTCGGTGCGCAACGTCCGCGAATATTCCCGCGGCATGAAGCAGCGCCTCGGCATCGCCGAGGTTCTGGTGAAAGAGCCCCAGGTGCTCATCCTCGACGAGCCCACGCTGGGACTCGATCCCGACGGCGCGGCGCGAATCCTCGAGTTGATCACCGGCCTCAGCCGGGAGCGCGGCCTCACGGTGGTGCTGTCTTCCCACATGCTGCACCAGGTCCAGCAGATGTGCCATCGCGTCGGCATCATCGTGAGCGGAAAAATGATCGCCGAGGGCGAAGTCGACAAGCTCGGCAGCGCCGCGTTCGAAGAGCGCCGCTGGAATTTTTCCATCGAATGCGCCGGAGGCAGTGACGGCATCGAGGCCGATCTCGCCGGGGTTCCCGGCGTCCAGGGAATCGAGCGGCGCGGAAAGGGATATTACTTGCGGTGCAACCGCGACGTTCGGCCTGAGGTCGCGGCGCTGGTCGTGAACAAAGGGCTGTCGCTTTTCCAGCTTCGCTCGGAGGACACGACTCTGGAAGAGATTTATCTGAAATATTTTCGCGAGGCGTAATAAAAATGAGTGTAGTCTTTTGGAAAGAGCTGGCGGACCATTTCAGCAGCCGCCGTTTCATGATCCTGCTCGCCATCATCGTCCTGACCGGCGTGTGGGCCGTATACGCCTCGGGGCAATCGATCCGCCAGGACGCGGAGAGCGCGCCGACGGAGTACGTGTTTCTTCTTTTGCTCACTTCGCAGAGCGGCGGCTTGCTGTCGCTGACCAGCTTCCTCGCGCTTCTCGGTCCGCTCGTCGGCATCATGCTCGGCTTCGATGCCATCAGCGGCGAATACGCGCGCGGCACTTTGAGCCGCGTTCTGTCCCAGCCGATCTATCGCGACAGTCTGATCAACGGTAAATTTCTCGCCGGGCTCGCGACGGTGAGCACGCTCTGGGCTTCGATTCTCCTGCTTGTCATCGGCCTCGGCATCGTGCTGGTCGGCTTTCCGCCGAACCCCGAAGAGCTCTGGCGTATGCTCATTTTCACCGTCATCGGCATCATCTACGTCGGATTTTGGCTCGCCCTCGCAATGCTCTTTTCTCTGTTTCTGCAGCGGACCGTGACCGCGGCGCTCGCTTCGCTCGCGCTCTGGCTTTTTCTCGCGATCTTTACGCCGCTCATCGCGCAGATCGTGGCGGGCATGATCGTCCAGGACCCGACAACTCCCGAAGAAATCGTGCGTCAGACCGACATCGCCTCGATGATCGGTCGCATCTCGCCGACGACGCTGTACGAGGAATCCGTCACCATCGTCTTGAACCCGACCGCGCGCGTTCTCGGCGCGGCGCTGCAAGAACAGACACAGGGCATCCTTTTGACCCCTCTCGCGCTCAGTCAAAGCCTGCTGATAATCCTGCCGCAGTTCACCACGCTGATCGCGCTCGTCGCCGCCTGTTTCGCCGTCTGCTACATCAAGTTCATGCGCACGGAAATCCGGGCGTAACCTACCGTAAGATTTCGTGTAATTTTCTTTCGAAATATATTTTATGTATTGACTATTAAGGCAAAAATCATTTATTCTAATTGACACACCTCACTAACCGTAAGGGAGCAAGTCATGGCATACCGCGACCTAAGGGCCTATCTGGCCGCGCTCGAAGAGCGAGGCAAGCTCAAGAGAATCAGCAAGGAAGTCGACAAGGACTGGGAAGTCGCCGCCGTCTGCCGCCAGACATTTTATAAAATACCGCCCGAGCGGCGGCCCGCGTTGATGTTCGAGAACGTCAAGGGCTTCGATACGCCGATCGCCGCCGGCGTGCTCGGCGCATCGCGCGAGATTTACGCCATCGGCTTGGAAACCGAATCCGTCGAAGGCATCAACCGCAAATGGGACGATGCGTTGGAGAAGCAGATTCCGCCGGTCATGGTGAAAACCGGGCCGTGCAAAGAAAACATCCTCCACTGCAATCAGGTCGATATTCGGAAGCTGCCGGTGCCCGTCTGGACCGTCGGCGAGGACCCGGGACCATTTTTCACTTCGCCCTACGTCATCACCAAAGATCCCGATACCGGCATACGCAATGTCGGCACGTATCGCATGCAGGTGAAGGGGCCGAACAAGACGGGATTTCTTTTCGGCAAGCGTCAGGACGCGTCATGGCACCTGCGCAAGCACGACGAGCGCAACCTGCCGATGCCGGTCGCGGTCGTAATCGGCGCCGATCCGAGCATCGGCTACGTATCCGTGTCAAAGATCTCCGAAGAGCTGGACGAGTTCGCCGTCGCCGGCGCGCTGCGCGGCGCGCCGGTCGAGCTGGTGCCGTGCGAGACGGTGCCGCTCGAAGTTCCGGCGACAGCCGAGATTGTCCTCGAAGGCGAGATTCCCGCGAACTTCACCGAGATGGAAGGGCCGTTCGGCGAGTATACCGGCTACATGGGTCCCGCGGGAAAAGGACCGGTCTTCAATATCAAATGCATGACGTTCCGCAATAATCCCGTCTACCAAGCGTTCATCAGCCAGCGGCCGCCCTCGGAATCGAGCTGCATCCGCGGCGTGGGACGCGAGTGGCCGCTGTTCAAGCATCTGAAGTATAACCTCCGCCTCCCGATCAAGGACGTGCGCATGAAAGAGGCCGGCGGCAGCGGCGCTTACGTCGTCGTGTCGCTGAAAAAGCAGTTTAACGGGCAGGTGAAACAGCTCATGTACGGCATCTGGTCGCTCCGCACCGGCTTCGGCAAGGTCACCGTCGTGGTCGACGAGGATATCGACATCTGGGACGATTTCGACGTCGACTGGGCGCTCAGCTGGCACGTCCGGCCCGACAAAGACGTTTATATCGAGCGCGACACGCAATCGGTCGGCCTCGATCCTTCGCAAGCCCCGAAGCAGGTGCCGCAGCACGATCCCGTCAGAGACGTCGGCGCGCGGCTCGCGATCGACGCGACGCGCAAGCACGACTATCCGGCGATCGCGCTCCCGCCGAAGGACCATTTGGAACGCGTCGCGGCTCGTTGGAAAGAATACGGGATCGATAGCTAAGAGCGCCGCGGCCGCATCTTGTCGGCGGCGGCGTGAATCGATTCGATAATCTTCTTATAGCCGGTGCAGCGGCAGATGTTGCCGTGCATGAAGTGCTTGATCTCTTCGTCCGTGGGGTTGGAGTTCTCCGCCAACAGCGCCTTCGCCGCAAGAATCATTCCCGGGGTGCAAAAACCGCACTGAAATCCGCCGTGCTCGATAAAGGACTCCTGCAGCGGGTGAAGCTTGCCGCCTGTGGCGAGGCCTTCGATCGTCTCGACGCGCTTGCCTCTGGCCTCAAACGCCGGCAGCGTACAGGAGCTGACCGGACGGCCATCGATCAGCAGCGTGCACGCCCCGCAGACTTCCACGTCGCATGAGCGCTTGACGCCCGTAAGCCCGAGCCGCTCGCGCACCACATCGAGCAGAAGCTCGTGCGGCTCTATCTCCAGCTCGTAAATCTTGCCGTTGACATCCAAAGAAACGGGAATCGTCTGAGCGTCGCGCGGCCGGTTCGTCAAGCTCGCCATGCATCCCCTCTCGTCACCGGCACTGCTCCGCCGCCTGCGCGAATGCGCGCTTAAGCAAGACGCCGACGATATGTTCTTTGTATTCTTTGGAGCCGTGGAGATCGCCGATCGCGTCGCTCTCGCGCCCGGCTAGGGCGCCGGCCTCGTCGAGGCGCCGCGAAGCTTCGTCGAGCGATTTACCGCGTAAAAGATCTTCCGCTCCGGCGATCCTGCGCGGCGTCGGCCCGGCGCAGCCGACCGCGACGCGGGCCTGCCGGACCGCCTTGCCGTCGCATTCCAGGAAAACGGCGACGCCGACGCTCGGACGCTCAAGATAGCCGAACTTCAAATAAGCAGCGGCCGAGCGCGCCGGCATCCGCGGAACGCGGATCTCCGCGAGCAGCTCGTCTTCCGCGAGGGAATTCTCGTACGCGTCGACAAAAAACCGGTCGATCGGGATTTCGCGCCGGCCGTTGCCTTTCGCGGCGACGACGGACGCGCCGAGCGCGAGCAGCAGCGTGCCGGGATCGGCGTGCGGCTCGGCGAAGCATAAGTTGCCGCCGATCGTGCCGACTTCGCGCACGCGAATGTTCGCGACGTTTTTCTCCAGCGCCACCAGGGACGGGAGATGCTGCTGCAGCAGCGCGTCGACGGTCAAGCGGCGGTGCGTCGCGAGCGCGCCGAGGGAAATCGAGCCGTTATCGAGCTTAATCAGATCGAGACCGGGAATTTTTTTGACGTTGACGAGCCGCTCGTAGCGCGCGAGGCCTTCTTTCATCACGAGCAGCAGCTCCGTGCCGCCGGCGTAGATGCGGGCGCTTTCGCCGTGGCGCGCGAGCAATGCGGAAGCTTCCGGAATCGTCTCCGGCTCTTCGAGGCGGAAGCGTCTGAGCATCTAGGCGGCCTCGAGCTTCTGCTTGAGATTGCCGGCGAACTGATCCATCACCTGGTCGGCCTTGCGCTTGATCATGCTGTGGCCGAGCGTGGCGAGCTTGCCGAGAATGTCGACGTTGGCCGCCAGTCCGAGCTTCGTCCGATCGCCGTCGCCGGCGAGCGTCACCTCGAGCTCGACTTTCATGCGGCTGCCGATCTTGCTGTCGCTGCCGCTCGCTACCGCTTTGATGTAGGAGAGCTCGCGGCTTTCCATAACGTCGATGTTCATGGGGAACTCGACGCGGAACGGCCCCACCTTTTCCACCATCGTCGCGGTGTAATGTTTTCCGGGCTCGACCGTGCCCGCCTCCTTGCAGCCAGGAACGCAGGCGATGAAACGATCGACGTCCCAGAGAAAACGCCACACTTTTTCTTTCGGACTGTGAATCTCGATTTCGCGTTCGAAACGCAAGCGAATGTTCCTCCGGAAGTAATTTTTACCTAGCTATCAAATACGTATGGAGCGCGCAAGCAGAGCGCTGCGCGGCGGGCGATATCAAGTGCCTGGATCGTCGACGACGACGTCTTTGACGTCCTTCAACTCTTTGCTGAGATACTCTTTCAAACGTTTTTTCAGGCGCTCTTCGATCTGCCGCACGCGCTCGCGGCTGATGCCGTAACGCTCGCCGATCTCGCGCAGCGTGAGCGGCTCTTCGTTGAGGAGACGCTCGCGGAAAATGACCAAGTCCTTGTCCTTGAGACCGCTCGCGAACTGCTCGATCTTCTCGCCCACCACCTGGCGGTATTCCGCGTTCGCGACGCTCTCCTCCGGATTTGCGCTGTTGTCCGGCAGAAAGCTCAAGAGCGTGGCCTCGCCGTCCTCGCCGATCGGCACATCGGTCGAGAGGTCGCGGTTGGCAAGCCGCTGCTCCATCTCGATGACTTCACCCTCTTTGACGTTGAGCCGCTCGGCAAGGAGCTTCGGCCCGGGAGTGAAGCCTTCTGCCTCGAGTCTTTCCTTCTCCTTCTGAAGATTGAAGAAGAGCTTGCGCTGCGCCTGGGTCGTGCCGATCTTGACCATGCGCCAGTCGTTGATGAGATAGCGGATGATATAGGCGCGAATCCACCAGACGGCATACGAAGGGAAGCGGACGCCGCGATACGGGTCGAAGTTCTTGACGGCCTCCATCAGGCCGATGTTTCCCTCCTGGATGAGATCCAGAAGATTGCGAAACGCGCGCTGATACTCGCGCGCGATCATCACGACGAGCCTGAGGTTCGCCGTGACGAGCTTATAGGCCGCCTGGACGCTTCCTTGCTCCTTGTATTCGACCGCGAGCTTGTGCTCCTCCTCGCGGCTGAGCAGCGGATAGCGCCGGATTTCGGCGAGATAACGCTGCAGCGTATCGGAAGGAACCAGCGCGTTCGCCGAGGAATTGTCGTCGGTTCTCGCGCCGGCCTGTTTGCTGATATCGATCGCTTCGGAAAGCGGAATATCTTTGCGGTTATCGTCTTGCTTGGCCATGATAGTTCTCGACGACGGACAAATGGCCGCCGCAGCACCACAAGACACGTGTGGTTAGAAAATTTTACCGCGGATCGGTATGTCTGGCAAGTTTGCGAAAATCGGAGATTGGATCGCTCAGGCGGCTCGTCCGCTGGGGACGAGCGACTTTTCGAGTTTTTTAACTTTGCCTTCGGCGATCTCGCGCAAGGCGACGACCACCTCGCGGTTGTCCGATTCGATCAGAGGCTTGGCCCCTTTGAAGAGCTGCCGCGCGCGTTGCGCGGCGAGTATCACCAACTCGAAGCGGCTGTGAACCTTCTGTAGACAATCTTCGACGGTAATACGGGCCATGCGAATACCTCCGATCAGCCTATAAATTCACCAGATTTCGCCGCCATAGTCAAACGGTGGACCGAGCCTTGACAAGCCGGAGTGTGCCTCTTATGTTCTGCGCACAGGAGACCACGCATTGCCGGGACTGCTTAAAAAAATCGAGCTCATCTTGTGGCCGGACGCCAACGGCCATCGCGAGTCCAACGATCCCATCGACATCTTGAAAGAAAGCTACCGCGAGTTAAGCCGCCTGGCCGCACAGATATCTGACCACGCGGCGCGCGCGCCTTATCCGGGAGTCGCTCAGACGCTCCGCCGGATCGCCGAAGAGAAGCAGTCGGCGGCGAAAGCGCTCCGCAATAAGCTAGAGGCCATGGGCGGAACACTGTACGAAACCACGTCAGAAATCGAATCCGGCGGAAACCACTGGGAGCGCATGGGGCGCGATTTGAACGCCCACGGCGTGCTGGAGATGCGCTTTTTGGCGCGTGCTGCGCGGCTGAACGAAAAAGCGCCGGACACCGCCGAGCTGCTGCAGCAGGTCGTGCAGATGCAAAGCCACCACGTACGAATCCTCAATGACCTCATCGCCCGCGCCGATCCTCAAGCGCAACAGACCTAAGTTTTTAGCCTTCGAAGGAGCGAGCCAAATGCCGAACCGCATTATGACCGCGTCCGCGCTCGTCGCGCTCACCGTTTTGACCGTCGCGGTAAACGCCGTCGCCCAGGAAAAGATAAGGATATCCTACAGCTCCGCCGATGCGACGAACGCCGTCTATTTCATCGCCCAAGACCGCGGCCTCTATAAGAAATACGGCGTTGACACCGACCTTGTGTTCATCCAAAGCACGCCGATCAGCGTGACCAGCATCATCGCCGGCGATGTAAAAGTCGGCAACGCCGCCGGCAACGCGGTCGCGAGCGCGGTCATCGGGGGCGTCGGTCTGGTCATGGTCGCCTGCTATATCAATACGCTTCCGTACGAATTGGTCGTCCAGGAATCGGTCCGCACCGCGGAAGACCTCCGCGGCAAGAGCATCGGCATCAGCCGAATCGGGAGCGCCTCCGATACCGCCGCCCACGTCTTGATACGCGGTTTGGGTCTGACGCCGGTGAAGGACGTGCCGATCATTCAAGTCGGCGGACCGGGAGAGCGGGCGGCGGCTTTCCGCGGCGGCCGTATCGTCGGTTTTCCGTCGCCTCCCGGTGTCGTCAAGCTCGCGCAAGGCATGCCGCACAAGGTGCTGATCAGTACGGCCGATTTGCCCAAGCGCTTCGATTTTCCCTACATCTGCGCCAACACGACGCGTCCCTTTTTGACGGCGCAGCGCGAGACCGTTCGCCGCATCGTGATGGCGCTCATCGATGCCACGCATTTCTTCAAGACGCGCAAAGACGAGACGAAAAAGATCGTCGCCAAATACAGCCGGCAGGACAATGAAGGCTATCTAGAGGATTCGTGGCAGGCGATGGCGAAGCTCTACGAGCGCGTGCCTCTGGTCACGCGTCCGGGAATGGAAGCCCAGATCCAGGAGGCTGCGCGGAAACCCGGCGCTAACCTAAAATTCGAAGATATAGTGGACGAGAGTATCGTGCGGGAGCTGGACAAGAGCGGCTTTATAGGAAAGGTTTACAACCCTTAAAATCGAGGTAGCCGCCTTTTAATGCTCAGAAAACTTCGCGCGGACGTGACCGGAAAAGGCCATGTCCAGAGCGAGGCTCGCCGCGATAGCATCCCACGCCTCTTCCGGCTGAAGGCCGCCTGTGGCCTGATATGAGCGCCACAAAGTGACGATCTCCTCGAGGGTGGGATAGTCGAAACCCTGCATCCCCGCCGTTTCTCTTAGAACTTCGAGTTGGCTCATGGCCGGAAAACACAGCAAGCGATATGCCACGCATATAAATAGTTGATTTCCCAAGGATAGGCGCTGAAAATGCAGGTAATTCAGCGCCAAATTCGGTTAGTAATTGCCGCAATTTGGTACAAAATTACTGTTCGGAACGAGGCAAAGGACGGGGCGTCGGGGCTTAGTCGATGACGGCAATCGCCGCAATCTCGATCATGGCGTCCGGATTGTAGAGGCCCTTAACCTCTACCAGGGTGATCGCAGGGAAGTACTTGCCGAAGACCTCTCGATAGCTGACCGCGATCTCCTTTTTGGCGGCCAGGTAGGCCGGAAGGTCGGTCACGTACATGGTCAGCACGGCGATCTGGTTGGGCCTGCCCCCTGCCCCTTCAACCGCCAGTTTGAGGTTGCCCATGACCTGCCGCCATTGAGCGACGAAATCGCCTTTTCCGACGACCGCGCCGGTCGCGTCGAAAGGCGCCTGGCCGGCGATATAGACCGTTTTGCCCGAGTTCACTCTGGCCACGTGTGCGTAGCCGACGGGCCGCTCCAGCCCTGTAGGATTCAAAAGCTCGAAAGACATCTTCCCTCCTTCTTAGCCGCGGCCCCAGGCGAGGATGAAATTTTTTAATTCGCCGACTACGTCGTCCGACTGAGCGACGTAAGGGAGGATCATGCGCGTCGCGCCGGCCTCCTCGTAGGGCTTGAGCTTCTCGCGGACTTCGCCGATAGAAGTCGCCGCCGCCATCGGCAGCCCTTCGAAAAGGCGATCCGTGATCAGCCGCCGCGCCGCGTGAAAACCGCCGGATTTCCATGCCGCGCGCATCGCCTCGACTTCCTCGCCGAAACCCATGCGCGTCAAGAGATCGCGATAGTAGTCGGCCAGCGTGTAATAGGTGATCGCGTGGCTCAGCGCCTCGCGCGCCTGCGCGCGGTCGGACGCGACCGAGCATCGCACCTTACAGATGATCTCCATTGCGGCGGGATTCTTTCCCGCCTCCTTGGCGCCTTCCCTCACCTGCTCGGCGATGCGCCGGATTTCCGGCGGATTCGCCATATTGATCAGCACGCCGTCGGTGAGCTTGCCGGCGAGCTTTGTCATCATCGGGCCGAAGGCCGCGAGGTAGATCGGAATCTTCCTGCTCGAAGGCTTGAACGCCATCTTGAAGCCGCGGGCGGAATAAAACTCGCCGCCGAAGTCCAGCTTCTCGCCGGCCATCGCGCGCCGGACGATCTCCAAATATTCCTTCACGCGCGCGAGCGGCCGGTCAGACGGAAGGCCGTGCCAGCCGGCGATCGTCGGGTTGGAAACCCCGAGGCCGAGCAGGAAGCGCCCTTGCGACAGCTCATCCAACCCGACCGTCTGCAGCGCCAGCGTCGCGGGCGTGCGCCCGAGGATGTGATAAACCGCCGAGCCGATCTTGAGCGTCTTCGTTACCGCCGCGACAGCGGAGAGCATCACCGTCGGATCTTTGTTGTTCGCCTCACCGCCCCAGGCGCAGTCGAAACCGTTCGCTTCCGCCAGGCGCGCGAGCTCCGGAATCGCGTCCATCGGCAGCTGCGCGCCGGAGTTGAACTCGATGTCGATTTTCATGGCGAATTTTTCCGGACGATCAAAATTCTCGTGTCGGCTAGGCGTAACATTTAACGGATAGTGGATCAACCATCGCCCTGCAAAATAGGTTGATAAGGTGTATGAACGATTGGAAAATCTCTGCTCGGCGCGCCGAACGCGCCGGAAAGGAATCGAAAATGATCGCCAACGATATTTTGCTCGACGCCTTCGCGCGCGTTTACGAATCGCTGCATCGCACGCTGGCAGACCTCGACGAAGACGAGCTCGCGCGCGAGCCGCATCCTTCGATCGGCTGGCTCGCCTGGCGCCTAACCCGCGTGATGGACAGCAATGTAGCGCAGTTGTCCGGCCGCGAGCAGCTCTGGATCGCGGACGGATGGGCGGCGCGTTTCGGCATGCCGCCCGAGCCCGCCGATTACGGCCGCTCGCACACGCATACGCGCGAACAAGTGCGCGCGTTCCGCGTGCCGGCAAAATCGCTGCTTGCGTATCACGATGCCGTGTACGATCGGACAAAATCGTATTTAAAAACCGTTACCGCCGACGAGCTTGCGCGAGAACTCGACGAGCCGCGGTTTCAGCCGCTTCCGACCGTCGCCGTCCGCCTGGTCAGCGTGTTGGAGAACGCGATGACGAACGAAGGCCAGATCATTTATTTGAAGGGCTATCACCGCCTCGGCGGCTATTTCCCGCGCGAGGCGAAGGATCCGGGCGGTTACCGGTGACAACGGGGATCCGGACTTGTCTTGAATCCGCCGCTGAAGTAAACCAGGACCTGATCAGGAGGATTTCTCATGCCGCCCGAACGACCGATCAAGCTTTACGATTTCGCCAGCTCGCCCAATTGCCAGCGCGTCATCGTCGTCATGGAAGAAAAGAAACTACCGTATGAGAAAGTCCCCGTCGATCTAAAAAAGATGGAGCAGAAGAAACCGGACTTTTTGAAGCTCAATCCTTACGGCAAAGTGCCGGTGATCATCGACGGCGCGACCGTGCTCTACGAGTCGCTCATCATCAACGAATATCTCGAGGAAAAATATCCCGAGACGCCGCTCCTCCCGAAAGACCCGGGCAAACGCGCAAAAGCGCGCATCCTTCTCGACTACGGGATGAATCATCTCGACGGCTCTTATCAGAAGATCCGCAAAGAGATGATGAAGGATGAGAAAGAGCGCGACCAGCGGCTGATCGAAGACGCGCGCAGGGAGCTCAGGCATCTGCTCGGACGCTTGGAGCGCGAGCTCGGCGATCAGCCCTACCTCGCCGGCGAGTTCTCGCTTGTCGACGCCGCGCTGATCCCGAGATTCTTACGCCTGGCGGGCATGGGTGTGCTGCCCGACCCGTCGCTGCCGAACATGGCCAAGTGGATCGAGCGCATGAAGCAGCGCCCGTCGGTTCAAAAAATATTGTGACGCGGCCGGCGCTCGCCCCCGGTTGAAAAATTCCGGCCTCCCGACCTAGCCGCTGGCGCTGGGGCGATTTGCATAAATTGACGCTGAGCCATCCGCTTGATGCTATAAGGCCGCTCCGACGCTTCCTTTCCGTCGACCCGTTTCCGTCCGGCGGCGACGGCGTCACGATCAATCTCGGCTTCTTCCGCCGCTCTCGTCCGTACGCACACACCGTCGGCCCCTCGCTCCGGATGATCGCCGATATGGCCGGCCCGGGGCGCGCTCTTTTCGTCATATCCCCCGGACAATCAGGCCATTTTTTATCGCCCTATCACTCCGACCAGCTCGCCTTGTGGCGGGATGGACACTATCTGCAGCTGACCGACCCCCGATTGGAGACAGGCAATAGACTTTCGATTTTTCTGATTCCCGGCGACCGACACTCTTGACAGCGCCCAAGCCATCGCCTATTTACCTTGGGTCCGCGCCCAAGGCGAAATGGTGATTAAAAGACAGCTCGCTTCGCTGCGGCAGGTGGAGATTTTGGCGGGTAGCCACAATTTAAAAGAAACTTAAAGAGCCATTCTTTCGACGGCTGCATGATTTGGGCACTCTAAACGTCTAAGCACGAAGGAGGTCTAAGATGACGCGATGGCAACGGTTATCCGTCCACGCTGTTTTCTGCTTGATGTTTCTTTTCGCCGCCGCTTTGCCGGCCCGGGCACTTCAGGTCGGCGATAAGGCGCCGGACTTCGAGCTAGACAGCACGAAAGGCGGCAAGCTCAAGCTCAGCAGCCTCAAAGGCAAAAACGTTCTCATCAACTTCTACGTCCTCGACTTCAGCCCCACCTGAATCAAAGACCTGCAAGCGTCCGGTTCGGACAGTTACGACAAGTTCCAGGCGGAAAACACCGAGGTCCTGGGAATCAGCGCCAACGCCCCATTCTCGCAAAAGGCCTTCGCGGATTTCGCCAAGATCAATTACGCCCTGCTCAGCGACCGCGACGGCAAGACTTTGAGCGCCTACGGCGTTTTCGATCCCGAGCGCCGCGTCGCCAAGCGCTCGTATGTGATCGTCGACAAGGAAGGCGTGATCAAATATTACGACATCCGGCCGTCGAACAACGAGAAGGACCTTCTCTCAACCGATCAGCTCTTGAACGAAGTGAAAAAGGTAAACAAAGGCAGCTAACCCCAACAACCCGAAAGGAGCGGATGATGATGCATCAAAGACTGTTTCAGGCGGTATTTTTCACGCTGGCCGTCGTTCTGGTCGCGCCGCACGCGTTCGCGCAGCAGGACGTGATCGAAAAGCGGCAGAAGCTCATGAAGGAGAACGGCGCGGCCGCCAAAGCCATCAAGGGGGCGATAGAGTCGAAAGACTACGCGACGATCGAGACCAAGGCCAAGGACATCGGCAACAATATGGACAAGGTGAACGATCTCTTCCCGAAGGGCAGCACTTCGGATAAGTCGCGCGCCCTGCCGGCCATTTGGGAGAAGTGGGACGAGTTTAGCAAGAACCCTGCGAAGGTGAAAAAAGCGGCCGGCGAAGTTGCTGACGCCGCCAAGGCGAAGGATGACGCCGCCCTCGCGGGAAAGGTGAAAGCGCTCGGCGAGGCCTGCGGCGGCTGCCACAAGAATTTCCGCGCGGAGGAGAAGAAGGGATAAATTTTTCGCCGCTGAGATGGAAAGGAGCCCCGAAGGATAAATTTTTTCGCCCTGGAATAGGCTGTCCCCAACCCATCGGTTGCGCAAACCGATGAAGGAGAAGTCGATGAAGACCCGATGGTTGGTTTTCCTATTTGTTGTGGGCGCCGCCCTGTCGGCGGCGTCGCTGTCCCGGGCACAAACCGTGAAGATAACTGCGCTCGGCGCTGTGACGGGCGAGTTCTGCGCCGGCGACCGCGCGCTGCTTTTCGAAGACCCGACCGGCGTGCGGGTCCTTATCGCGCCCGGCAGGACCGTGGGACTCGTCTCCGGCGGCTCAGCCGTCGGCTCGGCCGATCCTCGGCTCGGCGACGTTCACGTCCTCCTGATCGACCACCCGCATGTGGATCACCTGGGTGACGTTCGCCAGACAAACTGCGCCGGCACCACTAACGTTCCCTTCGCAGCTCCCGGCAACACCGAGAGCAACGCAGCGGAGATCGCCGCGAACAAAAATTCGGCGGTTCTCGTCGGCGGCGAGCTGCCGGATTTCTTCACGCAGAAAATCAAGAATATCACGGGAACGGCGCCGGGGAGCTGCCCGACTCTGAACGACCCGAGCACAGGCTTCCCCTTCCTGGATAACCGCTTCACCGTGCCGCGTGCGTCTCCGTGCATCGGCGTCATCCGCGGCGGCACGCGGACGGTCTATTTTGCCAAAGCGACGAGCGGCGTGGCGATCACCACGATCGAGGCTTTCCACGCGGCCGGAGCTCCCCGAATCAACATCGATCCACTCGACAGCGTCTCCGGCCCCGGCGTTCCGCCTGGCCTCACGGGCTATGCCGGACACGAGACTGGCTACATCATGAGATTCACCAACGGGCTCACGGTTCTCTGGACCGGCGACTCGGGCCTTATCGGAGACTGGGAAGTCCAAAGCCGTCTCTATAAGCCCAACCTCGCCGTTGTCCATGCCGGCGATCTATTTACAATGGGACCGTTCGAGGGCGCCTTCGCGGTCAGCCAACTGATCAAGCCGCGAAGTGTCATCCCCGAGCACTTCAATCAGGCCTCGACGTCGAAAGGCGTCGTCAATCCGGGCACGCGCTTGGAGGCGTTTATCAATCTCGTCAAAGGTCAGGGCAATACGCGCATCGTCGTTCCGCTCAGTGGGGACTCGACCCCTGGTAATTTCTTCGAGTTTGACGGCGCCGGCAACTGCGTTGCCGGCCCTGGCTGCTGAAGCGCTACCTGCTTAAAACGGCGGAGCCCCGCAAGGGGCTCCGCTGTTATTTAGTCAGTCGATCTCCAAATCCCCCTTGGGACTCGACCCTTTGACACGGGGTGCGAAATCCTAACCAAAAAGGGGGAACCATGAAGAAAATAAAATCGATCGCGCTCTTTAGCGCCGCCCTGCTGGCGCCGCTTTTCAGCTCGACGGTCATCGCTATTCCCGACCGCGAGGTGCGCTGGGACGCGCTTGTCGGCGTGATCCAGACGGGCAACGTCGTCGGCTCCGGCACCGGCGCGGTCACTGGCGCCGGCCAGCCGTGGGTGGTCACCGGCGGCCGCGCCGAGGTGGATTTGTCGGACGGCGACTTGAGGTTTGACGTCGAGGGGCTCGTGCTCGCGGGAGGCAACAGCATCGGCACGCGCGGCACCAACGCGCAGGTGCGCGGGACGCTGGTATGCGACACCAATGGCAGCGCGGGAGGCGGTAATTCGGTTTTGGTGAATACCCCGCTCGTGGCGCTCAACGCACAGGGCGATGCGGAATTCAGCGGCAACGTGGGGCCCCTGCCTGCGGTCTGCACGACCGAGCCCGACATCGCCTTTCTCATCCGCAGCACCGGCGGCAATTGGTTCGCCGCCGGCATCGTGCGCGAGCCCTAGGACCGCGACGGTTGCGTTATTTTGCATCACCAAAAAAGGCCTCCGGAAACATTCCGGGGGCCTTTCATTTGGAGTTCGATTCATCTAGAATCCGCGCGTTTCGATTCGGCAAGTGCGGCGAAAGGAGGCGGCAATGAAAGCACGTTGGACGTTATGGTTCGCGGCTCTCGCGGTTTCCGGCTGCGCCACCATGGGCGCCGGCGAAGACGGCGGTAAAGTCTCTATCCTGGTCGACCTCGATCCGGCGAGCTCGGATCGCACGATTATCGTCGAGAGCATCACCGCCGACTCGCAAGGCCGGCTCTACATGGGCGATCGCGTGAGCGGCAACATCCTGCGCGTCGATCCCAAGTCGCCGAAGCCCGAGACGGTCGCGCGCATCGAGCCGCGCGAGATCGCCGGCAAGAAAGTCAACGCCGACGCGAGCGGCGTCGAGTTCAACCGGGAAGGCGATTTATTCATCGCGAGCGGCCCCTTCTCCGAGGTGCTCCGCGTCCGCGCCGCCGATCTGAACCCGCAAAAGCCCGGCCGCCCGCAAACCTTCGCAACCGGCGCTGAAGGCGCCAACGGCATCGCCTTCGACAAGCAGGGTAACCTGTATATCTGCGGCGGCCGCAGCGGCAAGATTTACCGCGTCGGCCCCGCCGGCGGCGCGGCGCAAGTGTATGCCGAGATTCCCGGCTTCGTCCGCACGCTGCCGGACGGCAAGACCGAACAGGCGACGGTCGCGAACGGGCTCGTTTTCGACTCCAAGGGAACGCTTTTTGTCAGCGATACGGCGCGCGGAGCGATCTGGAGAATATCCATCGGCGCCGACGGCAAGCCCGGAAAGCCCGAAAAGGTCGCCGAGAACTCGATACTTGAAGGCGCCGACGGTATCGCGTTCGACCGCACCGGCAAGCTTTGGGTGACGGCGAACGAGCGCAACGCGCTAGTCACCGTCTCCCCCGACGGTAAGCTCCAGGAGGTCGCGAAGAATGACAGCAAGGGTCCGCTCGAGTTCCCGTCCGCGATAGTTTTTGTCGGCGATACAGGCTACATCAGCAATTACGACGTGCCGCGGCGCGACAATCTGGACGCCAGCGGCAAGACCGCGCTGGACGGCATCGGCGCCTCGGTCGCGCGGGTCAAGCCCTAGCCGTGCGATAGACTTCCGACGGCGCCGACCGTACGATTCGATCCGGCAAACTCATGCCGCCGCTGCTCTCGCTTAACCAAGTACGCCGCGAGTTTCAGGTGCGCGGCCGTCAAGTCGTCGCCGTCGATACGCTCGATCTCGCCGTCGAGGAGGGAGAGTTCGTCACGGTCGTCGGGCCTTCGGGCTGCGGCAAGTCGACGCTGTTGAACCTCGTCGTCGGTCTTCTGCCGCCTAGCGGCGGGCAGATCGTCTACCGCGGCCGCCCGGTCGACGGCATCAACACCGATATCGGCTACGTCACGCAGAAAGACAACCTGCTGCCCTGGCGCACGCTCGTCGAGAACGTCGAAATCGCGCTCGAGATTCGCGGCGCCGACAAGAACGAGCGGCGGCGGCGCGCGCTCGACCTGATCGGGCAGGTCGGGCTCGCGGGTTTCGAGGACCATTATCCCCACGAGCTATCCGGCGGCATGCGCCAGCGCGCCAACATCATCCGCACGCTCATCTACGACCCGGAGCTCATTCTCATGGACGAGCCTTTCGGGCCGCTCGACGCGCAAACCCGCATCGTGCTGCAAGACCAGTTGTTGCAGCTCTGGCGCGCGTCGCGCAAAACGATTCTCTTCATCACCCACGACCTCGTCGAGGCGATCACGCTGGCGGACCGCGTCGTCGTCATGACCTCGCGGCCCGGCCGTGTGAAACACATCGCGGCGGTGCCGATACCGCGGCCGCGCGACGTCTACGAGATCCATCTCAGCGCTGAATTTCGCGAGGTCTACAATAAGCTCTGGCATGAGCTCCGTCCGGAAGTCACTCCGGCGTGAGCAGAGAAAGGAGACGATCATGAAACGACTGGCCGCAATGGCACTCGCCGCCGCGGTTCTACAGCTAGGCTGGACGGCTGCATGGGCGCAAAACCTGCGCAAGGTGAAAATGACGATTCCGGTCGTCGCCCACTCGATGACGCCGATCTACGTCGCGCAATCCAAAGGCTACTTCAAGGACGAAGGGCTGGAGGTCGACGTCACGTCGACCAGCGGCGGCGGCCCCGATATCCGCGCGCTGATCGCCGGCGACGTGGACTTCAGCTTCACCACCGG
>DATFWH010000127.1:0-2901 GCA_035259465.1 Binatia bacterium | reverse complement strand
GGTTTCACGTTACGCGCCGGCGATCCTTTCCAGCATCCGGAAAAATCCCGGAAACGAGATGTCGGCGCAAGCAGTATCGTCGATCTCGACCCCGCCGTCGGCGCAAAGCCCGGCGACCGCGAGCGACATCGCGACGCGGTGGTCGCCGGCGGTCTGGACGGCTGCGCCCTTTAGCCTGCCGCGCCCCTCGATGATCATGCCGTCGTCCCGCTCTTCGACCTCGACGCCGAGACGCCTAAGCTGCTCGGTCATGACCGCGATTCGGTCGGACTCCTTATACCGCAACTCCTTGGCGCCGCAAATAGCCGTTATGCCGTCGGCCAGGGCGGCCGCGACGGCGATAATCGGGTATTCGTCGATCGTCCGCGCGACCATCTCAGGGCCGATCTCGATCCCCTTCAGCTTCGTCCCGCGGACGCGTATGTCAGCCACAGGCTCGCCGGCGGCGATTTTTTGATCGAGCAATTCGATTGAAGCTCCCATGCGCCGCAAAACGTCGATAATTCCGCTGCGCGTCGAATTGCAGCCGACCCCCCGGATGATGACGTCGGCGTCCGGAACCATCGCCGCCGCCGTTATGAAGAAAGCCGCGGAGGAAAGATCGCCCGGAACGCTGATATCGAAAGCCGCCAACTGATGACCGCCTTCGACCGTGACCGTCCTGCCGCGCGCTTCGAGCTTCGCACCGAGCGCCCGCGCCATGATCTCCGTATGGTCGCGCGACTGCTGCGGCTCCTCGACCACGGTTACGCCTTCGGCTTGGAGCCCCGCGAGGAGAATCGCCGACTTCACCTGCGCGCTGGCGACGGGCGTCGCGTAATGAATGCCCTTGATCCCCGCGCCGTGAATCTCGAGAGGCGCGCGGCCGTCGCTGCTCACGATACGCGCCCCCATTTTTTCCAGCGGCTCCACGATCCGCTTCATCGGGCGGCGCCGTAGCGATGCGTCGCCGTCGAGCGTCGAAACGAAGGGGCGGCCGGCGAGAACGCCGGAAAGAAGCCGCATCGTCGTGCCGGAGTTCCCGCAATCGATAACTTTCTCAGGTGCCGAGAGGCCTTCCCATCCTTTCCCTTCGATGGTCAGCAGCCTGTCGTCGCCGGAAATTTTCACGCCGAGCGTCCTGAACGTCTTGATCGTGCTGCGATTGTCCTCACCGCCCGAAAGATTGGCGATGCGACTGGTACCGTGCGCGATCGCGGCGAAGATCACGGCGCGGTGGCCGATCGACTTGTCGCCCGGGACAGTCAGCTCACCTTTGAGCGGCCGTTTGACCGGCTCGATCCTGCGCGCTCCTCCCTCTGTAGCCGCGCTTAAGATAACCGCCTCCTCGCCTCGTTCGCGAGCGCGAACTCGCGCTCGATCTCCGGACCCTTGCCCTCGTCGACGAGGCGCTTGAGCTTTTCCAACTCCTTGATGTAATCGGCCAGGCCGCCGCTCACCGCGTCGCGGTTGAGCAGGCAGATGTCGCGCCAGAGCTCCGGGCGGCTCGACGCGATGCGCGTAAAATCCTTGAACCCGCCGCCGCAGTATTCGATGACTTCCGTCGAATTCACCCGCGCGCGGTTCATAAAATTGACGAGGCCATAAACAAGCACGTGCGGTAGGTGGCTCACGAGGCCGAGAATCTTGTCGTGTGTGTCGGCGTCGAGTTCTTCGACTTCGGCACCGACCTTTTTCCATAGCGTCGAGACTTTCTCCAGCGCGGCAGGATCGGTCTTTTTCGTCGGCGTCAAAATACAGCGTTGGCCGATAAATAAGTTGGCGCGCGCGGGCTCCGCGCCCCATTGCTCGCCGCCGGCGATCGGATGCGCGCCGACGAAAGGCAGAGTCGGAGGCAATAATTTTTCCATGCCGCGGATGATCTCCGCCTTGACGCTGCCGACGTCGCTGACGATGCAGCCCGGCCGTATGTACGGCAGAAACTCTTTCGTCAGTGGTGCGATCGCGGCCACAGGGGTCCCCAACATGAGGAAGTCCGCGTCTTTCGGAAGCTCTTCGGGTTTGTGAAAGTAGCTGTCGATGATGCCTTTATCGAGCGCGTAGCGCAGATTCTTCTCGCTGCGCCCGTAGCCAACGATCTCTTCCACCAGTTTGTGCTCGCGCGCGGCGAGCGCGAGCGACGCGCCGATCAAGCCAACCCCTGCGACGACCATTTTATGAAAAAGCGCCGCCACTAGATCTCCCTCCCGACCGCGGCCGCTACCCTTTTCAAATCTTCCATGAGCTTGGCGAACTTCTCCGGCTTGAGCGACTGCGGCCCGTCGCTGAGCGCGACTTCGGGATTGGAATGAACTTCGATCAACAATCCGTCTGCGCCGGCGGCGACCGCCGCCAGCGCCATCGGCGCGACGAGGTCCCAGCGGCCCGTGCCGTGGCTCGGGTCGATGAAGACCGGCAAATGCGAGAGCTGCTTCAGCACGGGCACGGCGCTCAGATCCAGCGTGTTGCGCGTCTCGGTCTCGTAGGTGCGGATACCGCGCTCGCAGAGAATGATTTTTCGATTGCCTTCGGCGGCGATGTATTCCGCCGAAAGGAGAAATTCCTGAATAGTGGCGCTGAGGCCGCGCTTGAGCATCACCGGCTTGCCGAGCTTGCCGACTTCGGTCAGGAGCTTGAAGTTCTGCATGTTGCGCGCGCCGATCTGGAGGACGTCGGTGTAGCGCGCGACGAGGTCGAGATCGCGCGGATCGAGCACCTCGGTGATGATCGGCATGCCGGTCACTTTGCGCGCGTGCGCGAGGTAATCGAGACCTTCCTCACCGAGGCCCTGGAAGCTGTACGGCGAGGTACGCGGCTTGAAGGCGCCGCCGCGGAGGAACGTCGCGCCCGCCTGCTTCGCCGGCAGCGCCGATTCGAGTACCTGGTCGCGCGACTCGACAGAGCACGGCCCGGCCATCACAT
>DATFWH010000126.1:0-3109 GCA_035259465.1 Binatia bacterium | reverse complement strand
TTCTTGGCGAGGATTTCCCGCGTCGTCTCTATCGTGATCGGCAGCGGGTCGTCGACGACATCGGGGCAATCGAGCCGATGAAAGCCTTTCTCCTCGGCGACAAAGCCGAACTGCCGCGGCACGAGCGCCGCGTCAACGCGTCCAGCCGTAAGCGATTCGTACGCGTCCAGATCCCCCGGCAACAGCGTTAGCTTCACGTGTTTCTTCAATTCAAGTCCGGCATTTTCCTTGAAGACGTGTCCGATCGGCGCGTTCCGCGCCGGCTCTTCGCGGCACGCGATCGTCTTGCCTTTGAGGTCCTTGATCGTCTTAACGCCAGGCACGGCCATAAAATAGTACGGGCAGCTATTCAGGGGCGAGCCGACGAGGACGGATGTCTTCGATTGCAAGAAATGTTTTAGCGACTGGCGACCGACGACGAAGGAAATGTCGGCGGCGCCGGACGCGAGCCTGCGGTAGCGCTCCTCCGTACCCTGCACGTGCTGCCATTGCAAATCGATGCCGAGCTTTTTATAAATTCCCGACTCGATCGCGAGGTGAGGCGACACCTCGCGCGCGAACTTTCTCCCGTCCTCGCCTTCAAGCTTGCCGTACATGGCAACCAGAGCGCTCATGTCATTTCTCCTTCATTAGATCCGCCAAAATGCTTTCGTAAAATTCCCGGTCGCCTTCGAAGATCGGCAGCGCGAATATTTCTTGCGGCGCGAGCCAGCGCGCCTCCCCGACTTCGCGCGGGTCGAGCACCAGCTCGCCGCCGACATATTCGGCGAGCCACCAGTGAAGCCGGAATCGCCCGCTCGTGGACAGATTCTCCCAGACTTTCTCGACCGGCTTGACCGCGAGCCCGACCTCTTCCATCGTTTCGCGCGCGACCGCCGCGGCCTGCTCCTCCCCGGCTTCGACCTTGCCGCTCACCGGCCCCCAGCGGCCGCTCCAAGGCCCCGGCGGCCGCGCGATGAGCAAGGTTTTACCGTCCTTTACGATGACGGCGACGACGGCGTCGATGGGCATAGAATTCATGCAGTGTGCGCGCTGTGCGACCTCGCGTCAAGTCTGGAAAGCTTCGTTGCACCCTATGAAAAATAATGTTACGCCAATCCCACGATGGCGAAATTTCGCGTCACTGTCGACACCGGCGGAACGTTTTCCGACTTCGTTTTTTTCAACGAAGACACCGGCGAGATCACGATCACGAAAGTTCCGTCGACGCCGAAGGAGCCGTTCCAGGCGGTGCTGAACGGTGTGAAGGAGCTGCTCGCGCAAGGCGTGGCGGCGAAGGATATCTCTTTTTTCTCGCACGGCACTACCGTCGGCACCAACGCGCTGCTCGAAGAGAAAGGCGCGCGCACGGGCCTGCTCGTGACCGAGGGATTTCGCGGTATCTACGAGGTAATGGAGCAGTCGCGCGGCTACGGCCCCGCGACATACGATTTGTTTTTCGAGAAGCCGCGGCTGCTCGCACCGCCTTATTACACGGAAGAGATTCCCGAGCGCGTCGATTATCGCGGTGAAGTTCTGCAAGCAATCGACGTCGAAAAATCGCGCGCGGCGATCCGCAAATTGAAAGACAAAAAAGTCGAATCGATCGCCGCCTGTTTTCTTTTTTCCTTTTTGAATCCCGGACACGAGCTCAAGATCAAAGAAATCGTCGAGCGAGAGTTCCCTGAGGCGACGCTTTCGCTTTCCTGCGAGGTATTGCCGCAGATCCGCGAGTTCTATCGCCTGAGCACGACGGTCATCAACGCCTACATCGCGCCGGTCATGAGCCGCTATCTCGGCCGCCTGGAGAAAAATCTGCGCGACATGGGTGTGACGACGCCGCGGCTCTACATCATGCAGTCGAACGGCGGCGTCGCGACGTTTCAGAGCGCGGCTAAAAAGCCCGTCGCTACGGTGCTCTCCGGCCCCGCGGGCGGCGTGATCGCGTCGGTCGGCATTAGCAAGCTCGCCGGCATCGAAAACATCATCACCTTCGACATGGGCGGGACGAGCTGCGACGTCGCGCTCATCCATCAGGGAAATCCCACGCTGACGACGCAGGGGCGCATCAACCAGCGGCCGATCAGCCTGCCGATGCTCGACATCCATACCGTGAGCGCGGGCGGCGGCACGATCGCGCGCATCGACGCGGTCGGCGGAGTGCAGGTCGGCCCTGACAGCGCCGGCGCCGATCCGGGTCCGATCTGCTACGGCAAAGGCGGCGAGGAAGTCACGGTCACCGACGCGAATCTCGTCGCGGGCGTGCTGCACCCCGACAGTTTCCTCGGCGGGCGGATGAAACTCGACCGCGCGAAAGCGGAAAAAGTCCTGCAAGAAAAAATCGCGCGGTCGCTCGGCTTGAATGTCCTCGAAGCCGCGGACGGGATCTTGAAAATCATCAACGTCAAGATGGAGGAGGCGATCAAGGCGGTCTCATCGCAGCGCGGCTACGACATCCGCGATTTCACTTTGATCGCCTTCGGCGGCGGCGGGCCGATGCACGGGGGCAAGATCGCGCTCGATCTCGGCATACCGACGCTGCTCGTGCCGATCACGCCGGGCGTCACGTCGGCCTTGGGACTCCTGCTCGCCGATGTGAAGCACGACTACGTGCGCTCCAAGCTCGCGCCGCTGAAGGAATTGGATTTGGACGAGTTCAACCGGCTATTCGCGCAACTGATCGAGCAGGCCAAAAGTGATCTCAAAGGCGAGGGCTTCACGGACAAGGAGATCGCGCTCAACGCGTTTCTCGATCTCCGCTATGCCGGCCAGGGATACGAGCTCACCGTGCCGGCGCCGCTGCCGCCGTTCAAGCGTGAAGACATGGACCTCATGCGGCGGCGCTTCGACACGCAGCACGAGCTGGCGCACGGCCACAAGGCCGCAGGCGAGCCCGTGGAACTCGTCAGCCTCCGACTGGTATCCTTAGGTCTGGTGCCGCAGGCGAAGCTCTCGGCGGTGAAGCCGAGCGGCAGAAAAGTCGAGGACGCGCGAACCGGAAGCAGACAAGTTTTCTTCGGCAAGGAGCACGGCCTGCTCGACTGCGCGATTTACCGGCGCGATTATCTGGAGCCCGGACATAAAATTTCCGGACCGGCTATTGTCGAGCAGCTCGATACAACGACCGTTA
>DATFWH010000125.1:0-17269 GCA_035259465.1 Binatia bacterium | reverse complement strand
CACCTCGTCCGGCGCCGCCTCGTGGCGAAATATTTTCTCTTCAATGGCCTCGAGTCCCTGCATCCCGTACGGCACATGGTGCACGTCGGGGAGCAGAGGGCCGAAGTGTGCGCGGTGCGCGGCGCGGCTCGCGGTGAGCGAGAGCGAGCCCAGCGTGCGGCCGTGAAAGGCGCCGAGAAAAGCGATCAGGTGCGTCCTTTTCGTCTCGTAGCGGGCGAGCTTGATCGCCGCCTCGACCGCCTCGGTGCCGGAGTTGGTCAAGAAAACTTTCTTCTCCGAATCTCCGGGAGCAAGCTTGGCGAGCTTTTCTGCGAGGAGCGCCATCGGCTCGTAATAGAAGTCGCTGCCGCAGTAGTGGAGAAACCGCCGCGCCTGTTCTTCTACGGCCGCTAGGACCTTCGGATGCGAATGCCCGGTGGAGGCGACGGCGATGCCGGCGGTGAAATCAAGAAACAGATTGCCGTCGACGTCCTCGATCGCCATGCCGCGCCCTTGTTTCACGGCCAGTGGATAGACGCGGCCGTAGGCCGGCGCGGTATAAAGCTCGTCGCGCCGAATCAGTTCCTGAGCCTTCGGTCCCGGCGGCTTGACTTTGATGTGCGGGACTTTGATTTCGCTCATTCCGCGTTGTCGATCTGCGCCTTCTGCAGTTTTCCCGAGTAGTCGACGTAGACCGACTTCCACTCGGTGAAGATGTCGTAGACGGTCGTGCCCGCTTCGCGATGGCCGTTGCCGGTGTCCTTGACGCCGCCGAACGGCAGATGCACCTCGGCGCCGATCGTCGGCCCGTTAATATAGGTGATGCCCGCCTCGATATCGCGCATCGAGCGGAACGCACGGCCCACGTCGCGCGTGTAGATCGAGCTGGAGAGGCCGTAGCGCGTGCCGTTCAATACCTCCATCGCCTCCTCGAAGCTCTTAACTTCGATGATCGAGAGCACGGGACCGAAAATCTCTTCCTGCGCGATGCGCATCGACGGCGCGACGCGGTCGAAAATCGTCGGCCGGTAGAACCAGCCGTTGATCCATTGCTCTCCTTCGTAGATCGCGCCGCCGGTCAAAAGCCGCGCGCCTTCGTCCTTGCCGATCTGCACGTAGCGGTGCGCCTTTTCGCGCGCGGCTTCGTGGATGAGCGGCCCCATCTCGGTGCGCTCGTCCAGGCCGTCGCCGACGACGATCTTCTCGGCGCGCGCGACGAGGGCGTCGGTTACGCGCTGCTTGACCTCGCGGTGCACGATCAGGCGGCTCGTCGCGGTGCAGCGCTGGCCGGTCGTGCCAAAGGCGCCCCACAGCGCTCCTTCGACGGCCAGGTCCAGATCGGCGTCTTCGAGGACGATCTGGGCGTTTTTTCCGCCCATCTCGAGCGCGACGCGCTTGAGATTTTTCCCGCACGATGCCGCGATCTCGCGTCCGACTTCAGAGGAGCCGGTGAAGGAGATCAGCTTAACCTCAGGATGATTCACGAGCGCGGCGCCGGCGACCTCGCCGGAGCCGTGGACGAGGTTGGCGACGCCGGGAGGAACGCCCGCTTCCTCCAGGACCTCCAAGAAAAGCACGGCCGTGTGCGGCGTATCCTCCGCGGGCTTCAAGACGACCGTGTTGCCGCAGAGCAGCGCCGGGAAAAGCTTCCAGGTCGGGATGGCGAGCGGAAAATTCCACGGCGTGATGAGACCGCAGACGCCGACGGGAGCGCGAACCGACATCGCGAATTTATCCGGCAGCTCCGCCGGCGTCGTCTCGCCGAAAAGCCGTCGACCCTCGCCGCCGGCGTAAAACGCGGTGTCGATTCCCTCCTGCACGTCGCCGCGCGTTTCCTTCAGTATTTTTCCCATTTCGCGCGTCATCACGCGCGCGATCTCTTCCTTGCGGCGCTTGAGAATCTCTGCGGCCTTGAAAATGATCTCGCCGCGTTTCGGCGCGGGCACGAGCCGCCAGGACGCCAGCGCCCGGCGCGCGGCGCGCGCGGCGACGTCGATGTCGTCGTCGCCGGAATCGGGAAATAAGCCAATCAAATCACGGCGATCCGCGGGATTGCGGTTTTCGAAAGTGCGACCGGACGAAGCCTCGGTCCAGCGGCCGTCAATATAGTTTTTATATATCGCGCTCATAGCTTAAATGTTACGAATCGCTTGCAATCAGCGCATTCATTTTAGTAAGCTAGCGGCTCAAAAACAATGACCGGCGAGCAGAGGCCGACTTCACACGGCTGATTGGAACCCGTATCGCGCTGCATCCGTGCCGTACGAGGTCGCGCCGACGCGAGTCAGCACCGCACACGCGCGCGCTGGCTACCCGCCGGCGGTTTTTGCGTGATTTATGAACCTCAAAGATATCTGCCTAACGCTTTGCCGGGAGATCCACAAGCTCGTCCCCTACGATCGCGCTGCGATCAATCTTCCGGACAGCGAAGAACAGTTCGCCGTCTACGCCGAAGAATCGCGCCTGCCGGCTCCTGCGATTCCACAGGGCTTTTCCACCGTCGTCGGTACTGCCACCGGATGGGTGATGCGCAACGCCGAGCCGGTGATCTGTGAGGATATCCTGAACGATGACCGCTTTCCCCTCACGCACCAGAGATATCGCAGCGTCGGCATACGCTCGTACGTGATGCTTCCGCTCGTCGCCGAGCGCGAGCTGCTCGGCGTGTTGAATTTGGGCAGCCTCATCCCAAAACGCTTCGGCCGAAAGGAGCTCGAACTTCTGACGCCGATTGCGGATATCCTTGCGCTGGCGGTCCAAACTTCGCGCCGCTACGAGGAATCGCGCAATCGCGAGGAGATGCAGCAGGTCCTAAAGGATCTCAGCCAGGACATCGCGGTTCTCGATGTCGATACGCTGCTGCAGAAACTCACCAAAAAAATCCGCGACGTGTTGCAGGTCGACGTCTCCGACGTGCGCCTGATCGTAGACGGCGAATGGCGGTCGCTCGGCGTCTCGGGCATGGAGCCGGGATCGCTCCAGCCGACCTCTTCCGGCGCCGGGCGCGGCTTATCCCGGGCGGTCGTCCAGAGCGGCCGACCCGTTACGATCTCCGACCTGATCGACGCGAATGCGAGCGCCCCGCAAAAGGCCACCCGTCACGGCTTCCGCGGCTACGCCGGCGTTCCATTGCTTTCACGCAACGGCGATGTCATCGGCGTTTTGCGTGTTCTAACCTATCGGGCGCGCCGTTTTCACCAGGACGAGATCGATTCGCTGCAGCAGCTCGCCGGCGGCGCCGCGATCGCCGTCGAAAACGCGCGGCTGTTCGAAGAGGTCCGCCGGAAATCCGCCGAACTGGAGAACGCTTTCAAGCTAAAGACGGATTTCTTGAATACCATGGCGCACGAGCTGAGAACGCCCCTGAATGTCGTGATCGGCACCCAGCAGCTTCTCGAAGAGGGCGCATACGGAAAGCTCGGCGACCGGCAGCAGCAGGCACTCGCGCGCATCGGCCGGTACGCTAGAGAGCTGCTCGATCTTATCAACGAGATCCTCGACCTCATGCGGCTTGACGCCAAGAAAGTCACTTTTCATTCCGAGGAATTCGCCGTGCGCGAAGTCACCGACGATCTCGAGCTTTCATTCGAGCCGCTCGCGCGGGAAAAGGGACTGCATCTGGAGATCGCCATCGCGCGCCCGCTGCCGCTCCTGACGACCGACCGCATGCGGCTTAGAGAAATTCTCGAAAATCTCCTCGCGAACGCCGTGAAGTACACGGAAACGGGCAGCATCCATTTGCGCGTTGAAATGCAGACCGCCGGCCCGCAGCAGCGCGTCGTCTATTCGGTAAGCGATACGGGGATCGGCATCGGCAGTTCGGATCTGCCGCACATCTTCGAACCTTTTTACATGGCCGAGGGCGTCGACCGGCGGAAGTATCGCGGCAGCGGCCTCGGCCTGTCCATCGTTAAGCGACTCGTAGAGCTGCTTGAAGGCGATATTGAGGTCGAAAGTGAACCGGGCCGCGGCTCGACCTTTACGGTAAGCTTTCCCTTGCACTCCAACACCGAAACAGGCTGCACGTAGCTTCCCCCGCAGCGTTTTATCTTGCTTTAGCAAGCCGTTTGCAATAAGACACGGCTCCAGCACACGTGGAGGCGCGCCGAACGGCGCGTGATGCGCGCGCGGCTTTCGCTCGCGTAAAGCGTCATCCCCGGAGATGAACGGGACATCAGGGGTTCATCATGTTCGAGATGCTGACATCCTTCGTTTCCGGCTTATACCAGGTCTTTGCCCCGTCGACTTTCGGCCTGATGTGTGTCGGCCTCGCCATCGGCTTCGTCGTCGGCATCCTGCCGGGTCTCGGCGGTCCTACGGCGATGGCGCTCATGCTCCCCTTCATCTTCAAAATGACGCCCGTCGAGGCGTTCGCGTTCCTGCTCGGCATGACGGCCGTGACCGCGACCACCGGAGACATCACCTCGGTGCTCTTCGGCGTGCCGGGCGAGCCGACGACCGCGTCGACGATCGTCGACGGGCACGCGATGGCCAAGCGCGGCGAAGCCGGCCGCGCGCTCGGCGCCGTGCTGATGAGTTCGCTGTTCGGCGCCGTCTTCGGCGCCGTCTGCATCGTACTCGCGGTGCCCATTGTACGGCCGCTCGTGCTCACGTTCGGCTCGCCGGAATTTTTCATGCTCGCGCTCTTGGGCATCTCCTTCGTCGCCGCGCTGAGCGGCGAGGCGGTCTTGAAGGGCGTGATCTCCGGCGCGCTCGGCCTGATGCTGGCCACCATCGGACTCGACCCGATCTCCGGCATCCAGCGATACACGTTCGGCCAGCTGTTTCTCTGGGACGGCGTCGGCCTCGTGCCGGTGACGATCGGCTTCTACGCCATTCCCGAAACGATCGAGCTCGCCGTTTTGGGCACGAGCATCGCGCAGGACAAAGTCGAGGAGCTGGGCGGCGTCATGCAGGGCGTCAAGGACACGTTCACCCACTGGTGGCTCGTGCTGCGCTGCAGCGCGATCGGCACTTTCACGGCGATCATCCCCGGCATGGGCGCGGCGACAACTCAGTGGGTCGCCTACGCGCACGCCGTGCAGAGCTCGCCCAGGAAAGAGCGGTTCGGCAAGGGCGCGATCGAAGGCGTGCTCGGCCCGGGCGCGGCGAATAATTCCACGCTCGGCGGCAGCCTGATCACCACGATCGCGTTCGGCGTCCCGGCGAGCGTCATCATGGCGATTCTCCTGGGCGGCTTCATCATTCAAGGCGTCGTCCCCGGGCCCGACATGCTGCTGCCGCCGCCCAAAGGAAAGCTCGACGTCACCTTCTCGTTTGTCTGGGTCATCATCATCTCGAATATCATCACGGTCGGCATCTGCTTTCTCTTCCTCAAGCCGCTCGCGAAGATCACACAGATACGCGGCAGCCTCATCATCCCGCTGATCCTCATTCTCGTCTATCTCGGCGCATTCGCCGAAAAGAACGCCTTCGAGGACATGCTCGTCGTGCTCGGCTTCGGCGCGCTCGGCTGGATTATGGAGAAGCTCGAGTGGCCGCGGCCGCCGCTGCTGCTCGGTCTCGTTCTCGGCCCGCTGGCGGAGAATCGTCTGTTCCTTGCGACCGACAACTACGGCGCGGCGTGGATCGGGCGGCCGGGCGTGCTTTTGATTTTCGCGATTACGCTGGTCGGCGTTCTCTACCCCGTCGTCAAAGAGCGTCTCAAAAGAAACCGCGCCCCGGAAAACGCGGCCGACGCGGCGCTCGCGAACCGGACGGTGGCCGACCCGGAGCGCGCCCGGCTCGCGGCGATCTTCAGCTTCATCATCGTCGTGCTGCTCGCGCTCGCGCTCTGGCAAAGCCGGAACTTCGGCTATCGCGCGGGCTTATTCCCATGGGTCGTCGGCATCCCAGCTCTCGTTCTCACCGCGGCGCAGTTTTTCATGGACCTTTCCGGCAAGACGCGCTTTAAAGCTCCGGACGACAGCGGCGTCGGCGCCGAGATTGCGCCCGAGTTGGTGAAACAGCGGACGGTGAACATCGTCCTGTGGACGGTGGGATTTTTCGTTGCGATCTGGCTCTTGGGCTTTTCGGTGGCCGTGCCGCTCGCGACGATACTCTACTTGAAGATCGCCGGACGCGAGAAATGGCCGCTCACTATCGCCGTCGCGTTCGGCGCCTGGGCGTTTTTCTACCTGCTATTCGACCGCGGCCTTCACGTGCCGTTTCCCGATCCGCTCATTCCGATTCCATACATCACGACGAGCTGAAATCAGGCAGAGTTTTTTTCGCTGAGAGCGCGCCAGACTTTCTCCGGGGTGAGCGGCAGATCGTAGAGGCGCACGCCGACCGCGTTGTAGACCGCATTGGCGACCGCCGAGGCCACCGGCAGCAGCCCGCCTTCGCCCATCCCCTTCGAGCCGAACGGGCCGGGGCCGTTTTTATTCTGCATCAAGACGGTCTCGAACTCCTCCGGCACGTCGAGGAAGTTCGGCACGTGATAATCGATCAGGTTCGGATTGAGCAGCTGGCCGTCCTTGTATACCATTTCCTCGCGCAGCGTATGGCCGACGGCGAACATCACGGCGCCTTCGTCCTGCCCCTCGCACTGGATCGGATGAATCGCCTGCCCGACATCCGCGATGGAAACATATTTCAGCAGCTTGACGGCGCCCGTGTCGCGGTCGACGGCGACTTCCGCGCCGCCCCAGCCGATTTCCCAGAACGTCGTGGGCGAGCCGAGCGCGGCCTCCTTGCTCTTGATGTCCTGGTACGATCCCTTGCCGATGATCTCGCCCGCGTTGGCGCCGAAATATTTCGCGATGACCGCGCTGTAGGAGATCTTTTTGCCGTCGCGGGTCTGTACGCTGCCGTCTTTGAGAGAAAGATTCCCGGCGTTTTCGTTCAGCGCTCTGGCCGCGGACTCGAGCAGCTGGCGCTTCAAGTCCTGCGCCGCGCGCTGGACGCACAATCCCATGACGACCATCGAGCTGCTGGCGTTCGTGCCCGGGTCGTAGGGCGTCGTGTCGGTATCGAGCTGCGCGACGACGACGTAATCGAGCGGCACCCCGAGCTCTTCGGCCACGACTTGACTCAAGGCGGTGCGCGCGCCCTGTCCCAACTCAACCGTGCCGGTGAGCAGCACGACGCTGCCGTCGGAGATCATCTTCGCGACCGCGGAGGCGAATTTGTACGTGCCGCCGCCGTCTTTCATGCAGCAGCTTAGCCCTTTGCCGGTCCCCGCCGGCCCTTTTTCTCCCCAGCCGATCCCGCGCGCCGCGCGCAGCAGCCCTTCGCGCAGATCGGCGTCGACCGGCGTGTCGCCCGGCGTGTAGAGGTCGCCTTTGTCGAGCATATTTTTGAGGCGGAATTCCAGCGCGTCGATCCCGAGCTGCTCCGCGATAATATCCATCTGCGACTCGTACGCCCACGTGACTTGCAGCGTGCCGAAGCCGCGGAAGGCGCCGGCCGGCGCAGTATTCGTGTATACGGTATAGGCATCGGACTTGACGTTGGGGATTTTATACGGGCCGAAGGCGCGGTAGCCGGCTTTCTGCGTGACGCGCGGCCCGGCGTCGGCGTAGGCGCCCGTGTCCATGTAGATCTCGCACTCGCGCGCGAGCAGCCGGCCGTCGCGCGTGACGCCTGTCTTGATGCGGAAGCGCGCCGGATGGCGCGTGACGGTTTTGAAGCTCTCTTCTATCGAGAGAACGATCTTCACCGGCCGGCCGGCCTTCCACGAGAGCGCCGCCGCGAGCGGTTCCGGCTTGACGGAGAGCTTGCCGCCGTAGCCCCCGCCGACGTACGGCACTACGACGCGCACGCGGCTGAGCGGCATGCGAAAGATTTCCGCCAGGTGCTCGCGCAGCGTGAACGGGTCTTGCGACGACGCCCATAGCGTGATGCGGTCGCTCTCGACGTTGGCGATGATCGCGTGCGGCTCCATCGAGAAATGCTGCACGCGCGGGAACGTGAAAACGTGCTCGAAGATGTGGTCGGACTGCTTGAAGCCCTGGGCCACGTCGCCGTTCGCGTAGCTGAACTGATAGCAGATGTTCGTGCCTTTGAATTTTTCCGGCGCCTGATAGTGGTACCCGTGCAGCTCGCCGCCCTCGGCGAGCGCTTCGTGAATAATCGGCGCGCCGGTTTTGAGCGCGCTTTCGAGGTCGTCGACCGCCGGCAGCTCCTGATACTCGACTTCGATGAGTGCGAGCGCCTCCTCCGCCGTCTCGGCGTCCGCCGCCGCGACTCCCGCCACCGGATCGCCGACGAACCGGACTTTGTCGGTTGCGACGATCGGCTGATCCTTGTAGGCGGCGCCGTAATAATAATTGAGCGCCGGCAGATCGTCGCGCGTGATGACGGTGAAGACGCCGGGCAGCTTCGCCGCCTTCGACGCGTCGATCCGCACGATCGTCGCGTGCGGAAAAGGGCTGCGGAGAATTTTCCCGACGGCCATGTTGGGCAGCTCGAGATCGACGGTGTAAATCGCTTTGCCGGTTGTCTTATCCTTGCCGTCGACGCGCTTTAGACCCTTGCCGACGACTTTGTAGCCGTTCGCCGCTTCCATGTCAGTGTCGTCCCCCGTATTCCTTCTCGATCCAGTCGAGCGCCTGCTGCCGGTCGCGCAGCTCGCCCTCGAGCTGCGCTTCTTTGACACGGTCCAAAATCGCGTGAAAGATCGGCCCCGGCTCGAAGCCGAGCGCGATCAAATCCTTGCCGGTGACGAGCGGAGGCGGATGAATCTCCTCATGCTTCAGCTCGGCCATTTTCTGTCGGCAGAAATTATAATATTGCAGGTCGCCGTTCGATGCCAGCGCGTCGATGCGCGTCACTTCCAGCAATTCCTCGATGCCCGGCTCGCCGAGAAACCGCTTGAGGGTGGAGACGCGCATCTTCGGCGCCTGCACGTGGCGTAGATGATTTTTGACGAGATAGGCGACGCGCTCCCAGACGCTGCGGCTCCGCTTCAGCCGCTTCAAGATCGCGACCGCCATCTCCGCGCCTCGCTCCGTGTGGCCGTAGAAGGTGATGCGCTGCTCGTTGCGGGCGGCGGTCACCGGCTTTCCGACGTCGTGGAGCAGCGCGCCGTACGCGACCGACTCCGTCGGCTCACCGAGCTTCTCCAGCACCAGCATCGTATGCACGAACACGTCGCCTTCGGGGTGATAGTCCGGCGACTGCTCGACGCCGTGCATCGCTGAGATCTCGGGCAGAATGTGCGGCAGCAATCCGGTCGCGTCCATGATCTCGAAGCCGCGGCGCGCGCCGCCCTCGGTGAGAATGCGCGTGACCTCCTCGCCGATGCGCTCCCACGAAACTTGCGTGATATGCGACGCCTCGGCGTGGATCGCATCGAGCGTTTCCTGTTCGATGTCGAAGCCGAGGCTCGCGGAAAAGCGCGCCGCGCGGATCATGCGCAGCCGGTCCTCCTGGAAGCGCGCGAGCGGATCGCCGATGGCGCGGATGCGGCGCCGCGCGAGATCGTCGCGTCCGCCGACGAGGTCGATCAGCCGGTCCTCGAGCGGATCGTACATCAGGCCGTTGACGGTGAAATCGCGCCGGCGGATGTCCTCCTCGAGCCGCGCGTAGCGTACCTCGCTCGGTCGCCGGCCGTCTAGGTAAGGGCCGTCGTAGCGAAACGTCGCGACCTCGAAGGCGTCGCCGTCGGAGAGAACGAGCACGACGCCGAACTGCGCGCCCACTTCGAGCGTGCGCGGAAAAATCTTCTGGATGTCCTCCGGCCGCGCCGCAGTCGCGATATCGTAATCGTCGGGATCTCTGCCCAAAAGCATGTCGCGCACCGATCCCCCGGCGAAATAAGCCTCGTACCCCGCCTGTTTCAGGCGCTCGATGATGGCGACGGCTTTTTCCCGGCGTGTCACAGCACGACCTCGGGAACAATGTGGAGTCGAAGGGTAAACGAAAGAGCGGGAGCGGAAACTACTGGAGAATCATGCGCGAATCGGTGATGAATTCCTGGATTTTTCCCTGCAATTCCTGGAAGGTGAACGGCTTGACGATGTAATCGTTGCACCCGGCGTCGATGCAGGTCTTGAGATCGGCGTCGCGGAAGAGGGCGGTGGCCGCGAGAATGGGGATGTCCTGGGTAGCGGGATGGGAGCGTAAAAGCCGCGTGGCCTCTCGGCCGTCCATGCCCGGCATCATGATGTCCATCAAGATCAACTGGGGCTTTTCTTGGACGGCCTTTTCCACGCCCTCCTTGCCGTGCTTGGCGGGAATCGCGGAAAACCCCATCAACTCCATCTGCCAGATGAGGAGCTCGCGCATATCTGGATGGTCTTCGACGACCAGGACCTTTTTCATCCGCGCGACTCTCCTCCTTCCGTGTTTTTTGAAACGAAGGTGGTCTTACTATAGACCCCCTCCACTGTCAAGCGGCTGCAGCGCCGCCTTTGATTGGTCCGCCACCACAACCGTAATAAGCTTTTCTGGATGGAGGTAGGTCCTGGCCGCCCTTAGGACGTCTTCACGACTGATTTTACGTATGATTTCGGGGTACCGGTCGGGGTAATCCAGACCCAGACCGTAGAATTCGACCTGCGACAAGAAAGCGGCCACTTTGCGATTCGTATCGAAGCGGAGCGGAAAGCTGCCGATAAGATAATCCTTGGCCTCGTTGAGCTCGGCATCGGTCACGCCCTGCTCGCGCATTTTGCGGATATCCGAGACGGCGATCTTGATCGCCTCCCCCGCGCTTTCGTTTTTCGTCTGCATGACGACTTCGAAGCTTCCGGCATATTTCCGCGGATCGAACTGGCTGTAGACCGAATAAGCGAAGCCGCGCTCGTTGCGGATCGAATCCATCATGCGCGAGGAGAAGCCGCCGCCGCCAAGAATGTAGTTCATGACTTGGATCGCGTAATAGTCGGGGTGGCTGCGCGGCACGCCGGCATGGCCGAGCACGATGTTCGCCTGCGTAAGCTGCTTGTTGATTTTGATGAACGCCGGCGCCCCCGGAGCCGCGTTGGGAGGCGGCAGCTTGGCGGCGGGCTTCTTCTGCCAAGGTCGCAGGGCCGAATTAAGTTTATCGACAATCTCCCGCTGCGATACGTCGCCCACGACCGCGAGAATGGCGCGGTCGGGACGAAGCTCGTTTTGATAAAACGCGAGCAGTTCGGCGCGATCGATGCTTTTAACCGATTCCGGCGTGCCCTCGACGCGCCGGCCGTACGGGCTTTTGGGAAAGAGCGTTTCCAGAAATTTTACTTCCGCGACCTGCCCGGGCTGTTCCTCCTGGGCGCGGATGCCCGCGATGACGGCCTGCTTTCGCCGCTCGATCTCATCCGGCGGAAACGAAGCCTCGGTTAGCACCTCGGCGAGCAGTCGAAGCCCCTCGTCGAGATCCTTTTTCAGCAGCGTGAAGTTGATCGAGAGCGTTTCTTCGGTGCAGCCCGTTGTGAGCGAGGCGCCGAGAAAATCGAGGACTTCGCCGAGCTGGACGGCGGTGTGCTGTTTCGTGCCGTAGGTCAGGAGCTGCGCCGCCAGGTTGGCGAGGCCTTCGCGGCCGGTCGGATCGAGCCGCGCCCCGCCCTCGATCAACAGGCTCATCGTCACCATCGGGAGCGCTTTCTGCTCCGACGTGACGACGACCGCGCCGTTGGCGAGGGTCGTCCGCGACGGGGTAATCCGCGCATCGGCGGAAGACTGCGAGCCCAAGATAGCCGTCATCATCACCGCCGCAAAAAACTTCCTCACGATTCGGATTCTTTCGTGGGAATCAAGACGCCGATCGTTCGCCGGTCCGGGTCGAGGTATTTTTTCGCGACCCGCAGAACGTCCTCCGCCGTCACGGCGCGGATTCCCGGCAGATAGTCGTTGATGAGCTGCCATTTGGCGAGCGACTCGAACATCCCGATCCGCAGCGCCTGGCCGAAGACCGAGTCCTGGCCGAAAACAAACGCCGCCTCGACCTGGTTTTTCGCCTTCTGGAGCTCGCGGTCGCCCACCGGCTCGGATTTTATTTTTTGGACGGCGGCGTCGATCGCGCGCTGCACCTCGTCCGGCTGCTTCTCGGGCATGACTTGGGCCGACATGGAAATCAACGCGGGTCCGATCAGGAAGCCCTCGTAATCGGCGTCGACGGCGGCGGCGATTTGCTTTTCGTAGACCAGATCGTGATGCAGCCGCGAGCTACGCCCGCCGGCGAGGATCGTCGAAAGCAGGTCGAGCGCGAATGCGTCGCGGTTGAGCAGATTCGGCGCGTGATAATAAGCCGCGACCAGCGGAAGCTCCGCCTCTTTCTTGAGATCGGCGCGGCGCTCGCCCTGCTGCGTCGGCTCTTCGAATTTAACTTTGGGGGGGTCGGGCCGGCGCGCCACCTTGCCGAATTCCTGCTTGATCTTGGCGAGCATCTCGTCGGTGGAAAAATCGCCCACCGCGACGATAAAGGCGTTGTTGGGCGCGTAATAGGTCTTGTAGTGCTGGATCAGATCGTCACGCGTGAGATTCAAAATATCGGACATCCAGCCGATGACCGGCCGGCGGTACGGATAGACCATATAAACGACCGCGCCCGCGACCTCGGCGAGCGCCTGGTCGGGATTGTCGTCGGTCCGGAGCCTGCGCTCCTCCATGACGACGGACTTTTCGTTTTCGAAAGTCGGTCCGTCGAGAATGGCGTTCGCCATGCGGTCGGCCTCGAGCTCGATCTCGATGCCGATCTTCTCCCGGCTCATGGTCGCAAAATAGACCGTGTAGTCCTGCGAGGTGAAGGCGTTCGAGTTGCCGCCGTTGCGCGCGATGATCCTGGCGTACTCTTCGGGCTTTACCGTCGGCGTTCCCTTGAACATCATGTGCTCGAGAAAATGCGACAGGCCGCTCTTGCCATCGAACTCGTTGCGCGAGCCGACGCGGTACCACACCTGGAATGTCACCGCGGCGCTCTTGTGGTCCTCGAGCAGGAGGACCTTGAGGCCGTTGTCGAGAATCGTTTCTTTCACGGGATAATTCTGCGCCGCGGCCGGCGCGGCCGCAGCCGCCAGAAGAAGGAAAACGAAAGCCACGACGCGCATTTCCTTCACGAATACAGGAACAGCCGCAAAGCGCAAGAGCCGGAGCGCGTGTTGACAGCATCGGGCCCGGGAAATAGGATGACATTTTTGGAGGAATCATGCGTTCTGTGACCGACATGCGGGAATACATCCAGTGTCTCGAAGAGATGGGCGAGATCAAGAAATTCGACGGCGCCGATCTCAAGATCGAGGTGGGCGCGCTGACCGAGCGCGCGGCGGAGAAAGAAGGCCCGGCGCTGCTTTTCGGCGGCTTCGCAGGATACCCGCCGGGATTTCGCATCATCTCGAACGCGTTTCGCACCTGCCGGCGCACCGCGCCGGCGATGGGCCTGCCGGAAGATTTGAACGGCATCGAGTATCTTTACGCGTGGCGCAAGAAGCTCGCGGCATTCAAGCCCGTCCCGCCGCAGCAGGTCGAGGGCGGACCCGTCTGCGAAAATCAGATGGAGGACGGCGAAGTCGATCTTTATAAATTTCCGACGCCGAGCTGGCACGAGCTCGACGGCGGTCCGTACATCGGCACCGGCTGCGGCGTCATCACCAAAGATCCCGAGACCGGCAAGGTCAACATCGGCACTTACCGCGTCATGGTGCAGAACAAAAATACCGTCTCGGTCAAGATGAACATGGGCAAGCACGGGCGGCTCGCCTTCGAGCGCAGCCGCGCCGCCGGCAAGCCGCTGCCCGTCGCAATCACGCTCGGCCAGGCGCCGAGCGTTTTCCTCGCGGCGCAGATGCCGCTGCCGCCCGACGTGAACGAATACGAGTTCGCCGGCTTTCTCCAGGGCGCGCCCGTGCCGGTGCTGCGCGGCGCGGTGACGGGGCTGCCGATCCCCGCCAACGCGGAGATCGTCCTCGAAGGCGAGATGCCGCCGATGCCGGACAAGGAGATGCCGCGCGAAGGTCCGTTCGGCGAGTGGCCCGGCTACTTCACCGAAGCGAACGTCGGCGAGACGCCGATCATGAACGTCAAGCGCGTCTACTACCGGAACGATCCGGTCATGCTGGGCGCGCCGCCGCTGAAGCCGCCCGCGAGCTATTTGCCGATCGCGCTCGGCGCGGCGACGCTCTGGGAGCAGCTGGAAAAAGCCGGCGTGCCGGAGATCAAGGGCGTGTGGGGCTTCGTCTACGGCGGCCAGCCCGGTCCGTTCACGGTCATTTCCATCAAGCAGCGCTACGCCGGCCACTCGAAGCAGGCGCTGCTGGTCGCGGCCGGCGCGCGCGCGGGCGCTTACGGCGGCAAGTTCGTCGTCGTGGTCGACGACGACATCGACATCACCAATCCGTACGACGTGATCTGGGCGATCGCGACGCGCTGCTACGTGCGCGACGGCATCGACGTGGTGAAAAGCGTCTGGGCCTCGGTGTGCGAGCCCGCGATGCCGCCGGAGGAGCGCTCGCCCAAAGGCTACGTCTCCGACCGCGTGCTGATCGACGCGTGCCGCCCTTATCGCTGGATGGAGGATTTTCCCGCGGTGAACGCGTTCGAGAAAGAGATCAAGGACCGCGTGGAAAAGAAGTGGAAGATTTGACGCGGCCGAATTGACGTGGAAACGCTGCAGCTGTTGAGCCTCGCGCTCGGGAGCGCCTGGACCTCGGGCATCAATCTCTATGCCACCGTCGCGGCGCTCGGCATCGCCGGACGGATGCAGATGATCCAGCTTCCCCAGGGGCTCGAAGTGCTGATGGACCCGATCGTCATCGGCATGGCGTGCATCATGTACGTCGTCGAGTTTTTCGCCGACAAGGTTCCGTACGTCGACAGCGGCTGGGACCTCCTACACACCTTCATCCGCGTCCCGGCCGGCGCGATCCTCGCGTCGCGCGCGCTCGGCCCGATGAACCCGGCGCTCGAGGTGGCGGCGATTCTCGCCGGCGGCACCGTCGCGCTCGCGGCGCACGCGACTAAAGCGACGACGCGCCTGGCGATCAACGTGAGCCCTGAGCCGTTCAGCAACTGGGCGGCGAGCGTCGGCGAGGATGTCACCGTTTTCGGCGCGCTCTGGCTCATCTTTCACCATCCGCTCGTCATGCTAGCGCTGATCGCGATTTTCATCGCGCTCGCGATCTGGCTGATCCCGAAGCTGTTCCGCACGGCGAAGCGCGGCTTCCAGGCGCTGCGCCAGCGCCTGCGCAAAAAAGAAGTCCCCGACATAAACACGACGTGAAAGACGAACTACACAGCAAGCAATCGCCGGTCCCGCTCACGCTGGAAGGCTCGTACGTCCTGCACCAGATGTTCCGCTTCCGGCGTCCCGCGTGGAAGCTCCTGGAGAATTCCCGCAAAACGGCGGCGGCCGAGGAGGCCGTGCGCCTTTTGGGCTCGATGGAGCAGAGCAAGGAAGAGCCGAGCGCGGCCTTTTCTCTGCTGGGGCACAAGGGCGATCTGCTGTTCATCCATTTTCGCCGCACGCTCGAGGCGCTGAACGCCGCGCAGCTCGCCCTGGCAAATCTAAGTCTCGCCGAATACCTCGAGCCGACGACTTCGTATGTCTCCGTCATCGAGCTCGGCATGTACGAAGCGACGGTGCGCCTCTATCAGACCCTCGCCGAAAAAGGCTTGAAGCCTGCTTCGGCCGAATGGAATCAGGCCGTCTCAACGGAGCTCGAAAACCAGAAGAAGATCGTCGCGCCGCGGCTCTTCTCGCCGATTCCGCCGCGGCGCTACGTCTGCTTCTATCCGATGAACAAGCTGCGCGGCGAGACCAAGAACTGGTACTCGGCGCCGATCGAGGAGCGGCAGAAAATGATGGTGGAGCACGGCGTCATCGGCCGTAGATACGCGGGACAGGTAACGCAGATCATCTCGGGATCGATCGGCTTCGACGATTGGGAATGGGGCGTCGATCTCTTCGCCGACGATCCGCTGGTGTTTAAAAAGCTCGTTTACGAGATGCGCTTCGACGAGGCGAGCGCCGTCTACGGCCAGTTCGGAACATTTTACGTGGGGATTCGACTTCCCGCCGCAAGCCTCGGAATGTTTTTGGAAGGCAAGAACCCGGCCGCGAGTACTTCCTGACGTCGTCGCTTTCTTGAGTCATTCCCTCGGAAGCGGGAATCCATTTATTTTACAAAGTGCCTGGACCCCCGCTTTCGCGGGGGTGACTCATCAGACTTTCAACGCCTTATTTACTCCGCGGACGTTAGCCAGTCCTCGTGCAGATCGACGCGGAGCTTGTCGGCGCTGTTCGTCCCGAAGACTTCTTTGACGTCGAACGCCACGGTGTAAAGCGGCGGGTAGTGGCCGCGATGATCGCGCAGGTTGCTGATCACGCCGTGCGCCTGGACGATCACGCCTTTTTTGCCGCGAATGTATTTCGGCGTGCGCGGGTTGCCCGCTGCGTTTTCCGCTTTCACGGCGACCCGATCGCCGACTTTGAAGCCGCCTGAATTTTCCATAGGGTGTTCGATCAGTCGGTAGCGGCCTCTATGATCTTGGCCTCCGACGGCAATATCCAGGCCTGCGGATGCCGGGAAAAGCCGAGGCGCGGGTAATAATCCTCGGCCGCCGGCGCGGCGAGCAGCACGATCATCGCCTTAGCGTCGAGCTGCTCTCGTGTTTTGCGAATCAGCTCTCTTCCGATGCCCTGCTTTTGATACTCTGCGCGGATCAACAGGTCGGCCATGTAGGCGATGTAGCAAAAGTCGGTGAGCGTCCGCGCGAGGCCGACCAGACGCGCTCCGTCCCACGCGCTCACCACCAGGTTCGCCTCCGCCAGCATGCGCCGCATGCATTCGCGATTCTCAACCGGCCGTCGCTCTCCCAGTCCAGAAGACTTATAGACCTCGATGACGGCATCCAGACCCAAGCGATTGCCGATGCAGTAAGTAATTTCGCCAAACTTCATAACACCGCGATCAGTAGTCCCGTGGACGCGGCTTCGGGTGACCCCACGCCGTTTCTTTCTGAGTACCAACTTCGGCCGGCGCCGTCGCCTCGCCCGCCCCGATCAAACTGTCGATCGTCACGAGCTTGGCCAGCTCGGCTTCCTTCATCCCTTCGGTCCCCGCGGGCCGGCGCGGGATGACCATGTAGCGGACATCAGAGGTGCTGTCGTGCACGCGCACTTCCATCCTCGCGGGGAGCTTGAGCTCGAACATCTCTTCCAGGATCGCGCGGGGATCGGCGATGATGCGCTTTTTGTAAATGTCCTGCTTGTACCACCAGGGCGTGTCGCCCAGCAGATCGTAGGGATAGCACGAGCAGAGGGTGCAGACGACGACGTTGTGCACGGCGAGCGTATTCTCGGCGACGCCGAGCTTGCCCAGGCGGCCGGACGGGATGCCTAGCTCGCGTACCGCCTCGCCGCCCC
>DATFWH010000124.1:0-9780 GCA_035259465.1 Binatia bacterium | reverse complement strand
CGCGCCCCGGATCGTGAGCCACGTCGAGCCGGCGAACAGGCGCGGCGGCCAGATGCGCTTTTTCGCCGTCTTCAGAAACGCGCCCGTAAGGGAGGCGGGGTTTTGCCGGATTTCCTCCGGCGTGCCGATCGCGACGAGATTGCCGCCGCGCACGCCCGCGCCCGGGCCGAGATCGACGATCAGGTCGGCGGCCTCGATCGTCGCCTCGTCGTGCTCGACGACGAGAACGCTGTTGCCGGCCTGCTCCAGCTTCTTCAGCGTCTCCAACAGCATGCCGTTGTCGCGCGGGTGGAGGCCGATGGTCGGCTCGTCGAGCACGTAGCAGACGCCGCGAAGGTTCGACCCCAGCTGCGCCGCGAGGCGGATGCGCTGCGCCTCGCCGCCGGAGAGCGTATCGGCGCGGCGGTCGAGCGTGAGGTAGGGCAGCCCGACCTCGGCGAGGAAGTCGAGCCGCTGGCGGATCTCGCGCAAAATCTTTTCCGTGATCGCGCGTTCGCGCTCCGTGCCGCCCGCGCCGTTGCCGTTCAATTCGAACGCGGCGAAATGCTCGCGCGCGTCGCCGACGGAAAGCTCCGTGACCTCGCCGATCGCGCGGCCGTTCACCTTGACGGCCTGCGCGCGGCGGTTGAGCCGCCTGCCGCCGCAGCCGGCGCAAGCCGATTCCGCCATGAACTGCTCGAGCCATTCGGCGAGACCGTTCTCCGCGCCTTCGCGCAATTCCTTGAAATACGGCACGAGCCCGACGAAGCCGTTGCCGTCGCCGTGGACGATCATCTCGCGCTTTTTCTTGCTCAGGCGCGAGAAAGGCGATTCGAGGCTTACGCGCGACTTTTTTAGCTCGCGCAAGAGATCGTCCTGCCGGCGCTTGAGCTCCGCCGCGCTGATGAAAGAGTTCTCCGACCAGGACGTCAAAATTTCCTCGAGCGAGCGGCGCGGATCGCCGACGATCAGCTCGGGCACGAACTCCATATTGAAGCCCATGCCGCCGCAGTCGGGGCACGCGCCCTGCCGGCTGTTGAAGGAGAACAGGCGCGGGTCGAGCGGCTCGTAGCCGATGCCGCAGTGGAGGCAGAAGAGCCGCTGGTTGTAGACGTGCTCGCCGGAGCGCGTGATGAGATGGACGACGCCGTTGCCGAGGCGCAGCCCCTGCTCGACCATCGCCTCGACCTCGCGCCCGCCGGCCTTCGCCTGGCCGATGACAATGTCGATGTCGTGCTCGCGGTAGCGCTCGAGACCGCCGATGAGCTTGGGCGAGCGCAGATCGATCACGCGGCCGTCGATGCGCGCGCGCTTGTAGCCGAGCTTGAGCGCGCCGGTGATGACTTCTTTATGAAAGCCCTTGCGTCCGCGGACGATCGGGCTCAAAACCGCGACTTCCTTGCCGCGGTGGACGCGCGAGATGCGGTCGAGAATCTGGCTTTTCGTGAGCGAGCGGATCGGCCGTTCGCACTGGACGCAGTGCTGCTCGCCGAGCTTGGAATAGAGAAGCCGCAGGTAATGATAGATTTCCGTCACGGTCGCGACCGTCGATTTGCGCCCGCCCTGGCTCATGCGCTGCTCGATCGCGACCGTCGGCGGGATGCCCGTCAACAGATCGACGTTCGGCCGGTCCATGATGTTTAAGAACTGCCGCGCGTACGCCGAGAGGCTGTCGATGTAGCGCCGCTGCCCCTCGGCGTAGATAATGTCGAAGGCGAGCGAGGATTTTCCCGAGCCGCTGAGCCCGGTGATGACGACGAAGCGGTCGCGCGGGATATCGACGTTGATGTTTTTGAGGTTGTGCTCTTTGGCGCCGACGACGCAAATGGCGCCGTCGCCGCCGTAAGGCTCCGCGGCTTCGGCGGCGAGCGGCAGCTTTTCGAACTCGGACGCGTAGGGGGACGCGCCGCCGCGCTTGAGATAAGGCTTCAAATACCGGCCGGTATGCGAGCGCGCGCACTGCGCGATCTCTTCGGGTGTGCCGACCGCGACGACCTCGCCGCCCCCGAGGCCGCCTTCGGGTCCGAGGTCGATGATGTGGTCGGCGCATTTGATGACTTCCATGTTGTGTTCGATCACGACGACCGAGTGGCCCTGATCGGTCAGTTCGCCGAGCGCGCGCAGCAGCTTCTCGATATCGTGGAAATGCAGCCCCGTCGTCGGCTCGTCGAAAATGAAGAGCGTGCCGGATTTGCGCGCGCGCGCCATATGCGCCGCGAGCTTCAGGCGCTGCGACTCGCCGCCGGAGAGCGTCGTCAGCGGCTGGCCGAGGCGCACGTAATCGAGCCCGACGTCGCGCAGCGGCCGCAGGCCGTACTCGACTTCGGTCGTGTCTTTGAAAAAGTCGATCGCCTCGGTCACCGTCATATTCAGCACGTCATGAATCGTGCGCCCGCGATAGGTGACTTCGAGAATCTCCTGGCGGAAGCGGCTGCCCTGGCATTCGGCGCACGAGGTGTAAACGTCGGAGAGAAACTGCATTTCGACCTTCTCATAGCCCTCGCCGCGGCAGGTCTCGCAGCGGCCGCCTTCGACGTTGAAGGAGAACGTCGACGGCGTGTAGCCGCGCAGCTTCGAGAGGTCCGCGTTGGCGAAGAGCTTCCGGATCGGGTCGAAGACTTTCATGTAGGTCGCTGGATTGGCGCGCGGCGTCGTGCCGACCGGCGACTGGTCGACCAGGATGACCTCGGAGATTTTCTCCACGCCCTCGACGCGCTCGCAGTGCCCCACCGGCGCGCCGGGCGACTCTTTGAGCTTTCGCAGGTTGCGGCAGATGACCTCGTCGACGAGGCTCGATTTGCCCGATCCCGAGACGCCGGTGATGCAGACGAAAAGCCCGAGCGGAATGTCGACGTCGATTTTCTTCAAATTGTTCGCCGCCGCGCCGAAGATGCGAATCCGGCGCTGCGGGATCGCCTTTCGCCGTCGGGAGGGAAACGCAATAGTCCTGCGCTCCGAGAGATACGCCGCGGTGAGCGATTCCCGATCGTCGAGCAGCGCGCGATACGGGCCGGCGTAGACGACGCGGCCGCCCTGCTCGCCCGCCTTCGGACCGAGGTCGATAATATAGTCGCTCTCTTTGATGATCTCGGGGTCGTGCTCGACCACGACGACGGTATTATTGTTCGCGCGCAGGTCGCGCAGGATCTCGACCAGGCGCCGGCTGTCGCGCGGGTGCAGGCCGATCGACGGCTCGTCGAGAACGTACAGCGTGTTGACGAGCGACGAGCCGATCGCCGTCGTGAGATCGACGCGCTCCAGCTCGCCGCCCGAAAGCGTGCGCGACTGGCGGTCGAGCGTGAGATATTCGAGGCCCACGCCCATCAGGTAGTTCAGCCGGCGGCGGATCTCGTCGAGAATCATGCGCGCGACCGGATCGCTCTGCGTATTGAGATGGAGATTCTCGAAGAAGCGGTGCGCCTCGCCGACGCTCATCGAGTTGATCTCGAAGATATTCTTGCCGTCGATGCGGAAGTTGAGCGCGTCGGGCTTGAGGCGGGAGCCGCGGCAGTCCGGGCAGAGAAGATACGCGCGGTAGCGCGCGAGAAAGACGCGCACGTGCATGCGGTAGCTCTTCCGCTCCAGGCGCTGGAACCAGCCGCGGATGCCTTTGTACTGCCCGTCGCCCTCGATGATAAGCTGCTTTTGCTTTTCGGTTAACTCGCCGTACGGCTTCTTTGTCGGAATGCGCTTGCGCTCGCAGAAATCCATCAGGCGCGTCATGCGCCGCTGCTTGGTGCGCCACGGCTTGATCGCGCCGTCGGCGAGCGACTTCGACGGATCGGGGATGATGAGGTCGAGATCGATGTCGATCACGCGCCCGAAGCCGCGGCAGGTCTCGCACGCGCCGAGCGGGCTGTTGAACGAAAAAAGGTTGGGCGTCGGATCGCGGTAGCTCAGATCGCAGTGCGCGCAGTGAAAATGGCTGCTGAAGGGCTCGACGCGCCAGCCCTCCTCGGGATAGTAGAGATTCACCCGCCCTTTGCCGTACTGCAGCGCCTGCTCGATCGAGCCCGTGATGCGCTTCCGCTGCTGCGCGCGGTAGATCAACCGGTCCGCGACAACCTCGATCTTGCTCGCCGCCACGGGCAGCTCCGCGATCTCCTCGATATCGGCGATCGTCGTTCCGACGAGCAGGCGGTGAAAGCCCGCGCCCTGCAGGCCGGCTTTGATCTCCGTCCAAGGCAGCGACGCGATGGCGAGCGGGAACGTGACGACGAGCGTCGCGCCGTCGGCGACGCCACCGAGCTTTTTGAAAATCGTCTGCGCGGTGTCGCGCTCGACGAGCCGCCCGCAGCCCGAGCAATAGAGCGAGGCAACCTTGGCGAAGAGCAGCTTGAAGTGATCGTGCAGCTCGGCCATCGTGCCGACGGTCGAGCGCGAGGTCTTGACCGGACGGCGCTGGTCGATCGCGATCGTCGGCGGAATGCCTTCGATGCTCTCGACGTCCGGCTTGTCCATGCGGTCGAGAAACTGCCGCGCGTAGGCGGAGAAGCTCTCGACGTAGCGCCGCTGCCCTTCGGCGTAAAGGATGTCGAAGGCGAGGGTGGATTTACCCGAGCCGCTGACGCCGGTCACGACCGTCAGCGCGTTCAGCGGAATATCGATATCGATATTCTTGAGGTTGTTCTGCTTCGCGCCGCGGATATGAATCGCATTCATGTTATTGTTCAGGGCAGGCGGTAGCGCTCGGTAAGAATGCGGCGAAAGCGCGAGCCGTAGATCAGGTCGAACGTCTCGCCCTTGTCGGGGAACAGCTTCAAGGCCGTCGCCTTGGCGTGCGCGACGACGTCTCGCGCCTCCTCGAGGCTCAGTTCGGCTTGCCAGAGGAGCGCGGCGGTCAAATCCATCGCAAATCGGAGCCGCCTGAGCTTACGTTCCTCGGCGACTACGGCTTCGTTATCCGGCTTCATGGAACAACCTTATATTTTTACCACAGGCCGACCTTCAGTCAAGCGAAAAGGTTGCATTCGATTCCGCCGCGCGCTTTGATATCGGCAGATGCGCGTCGCGGAAATTTTTCACTCCATCCAGGGCGAAGGGCGGCTCGTGGGCGTGCCGTCGGTCTTCATCCGCACCTCGGGATGCAACCTGCGCTGCATCTGGTGCGACACGCCCTATACGTCCTGGGAGCCGGAGGGGGAGGAGAAAAGCCTCGATGATATCGTGGCCCAGGCGAAGAGCTACCCCGCGCGCCACGTCGTTTTGACCGGCGGCGAGCCGCTGCTCGCGCCGGAGATTGAGGATTTGACCGAGCGGCTAAAAGCCGAAAACTTCCATATCACCATCGAGACCGCGGCGACGGTCTTCAAGCCCGTCCGCTGCGATCTCATGTCGCTCAGCCCCAAGCTCGCGAACTCGACGCCGTGGAAGCGGGACGACGGCCGCTTCGCATGGATGCACGAGCAGCGGCGGCTCGACTTCCCGGCGATTGCGGAGTTCATCGCAGGCTACGATTTTCAGCTCAAGTTCGTCGCCGAGCGCGAGGACGACTTCGCCGAGATCGAGGACATTCTGGAAAAACTCGGCGACGTCGAGCGCGCGCGCGTGCTCGTCATGCCGCAGGGGCAGACGCGCGAGGAGCTGGCCGAGCGCGCGCCATGGGTCGTCGAGCTGTGCAAAACGCACGGCTTTACCTACTGCCCGCGGCTCCATATCGAGATTTGGGGCAACCGGCGGGGGACCTAAGGCCGCCGCCGCGGCGCTTATCCGGCCTTTGAAAGCTCCAGGCGGTTGCCGCCCGGATCGATCACGTAGACGGAATATCCCTTGCCGCCGTCGTGCACGCGGATATCGTGCACTTTGAGGCCTTTGCCTTCCAGCTCGCGCGCCAATTCGTGCGGATCGTCCGGCCCCTCGATATCGAACGTATGATGCGGCACGCGCGGCGCGCGTTTCTCGGCGGCGTCGAACAGGCCCAGGCCGGTGTCGCCGGCGCCGAGCCGCACCACGTTGACGCCGGAGACGGTGTGCGTCTTTTTCACTTCGAGGCCTAGCCCTTCGTGATAGAAACGCTTCATCGCGCCGAAATCTTCGGCGTGAAAATTCCACGAGCGCATGCGCAGGATCTTCATGGCACCCCTCCTGGCGATGGTTAAAGCACACCCACTGGACAAAATATACACCGCCGCCGGGGCTTCTTGACGCGGGTCCGGCGCTGCAATAAGAGAGTCCACAGCCATGATGAGGGCGGGCGACCGGGAGAAGGAGCAGAGCATGAAAACGCCGGAGCTTTCGCGCAGGCGGTTTTTGCAGGGAACGGGTGCGCTGATCGTGAGCTTCAGGCTTTTCCCGCGGGGGACGAATTTATTCGCCCAAACTACCGCGGCCTCCGGCGGCAACGACCCCCAATCTCTCGATTCGTGGCTCGCGATCGCGCCCGACGGCACGGTGACGTTTTATACCAGCAAGGTCGAGATCGGCACGGGCACGATCACCGCTCTTGCGCAGATCGTCGCCGAGGAGCTCGACGTGCCGTTCGACCGCGTCAAGATGGCCTCCGGCGACACGGCCAACACGATCGAGCAGGGCTCCACGGTTGCCAGCCGCACGATCGAGCGCGCCGGCCCGCAGATCCGCCAGGCGAGCGCCGCGGCGCGCCGCGAGCTCTTGAAGCTCGCCGCCGCCCGGTTGAAGGCGCCGGTCGAGAAGCTCGTCGTGCAAAACGGCGTCGTCAGCGTCGCCGGCGATGCGGCGAAGAAGGTCGCTTACGGCGAGCTGATCGGCGGCAAGCGCTTCGACGTAAAAATCACGGCGACCGGCACCGGATACGACATGAAGGTCGCGCCCGAAGTGAAGGCGAAAGACCCGAAGGACTACAAAATCGTCGGTAGGCCGCTCAAGCGCTTCGACGTGCCCAAGAAGCTGGTCGGAGACGAAGCCTATATTCACGACCTCCGCATCCCCGGCATGCTGCACGGCCGCGTCGTGCGGCCGCCGGTGGTCAACAGCGAGCCCGCGAAGATCGACGAAAGCGCGGCGCGCGACATCACCGGCTTCGTCAAGGTCGTGCGCGAGGGGAGCTTCGTCGGCGTAGTCGCCAAGACCGAATGGGCGGCGATCAAGGCTGCCGATGCGCTCAAGGTCGAATGGACGCCGCCCAAGACGAAATTGCCGGTCGGCGATGCGCTTTATAACTATCTAAAAACCAGCAAATCCGTTCGCACGCAGAAGGTGGTCGAGAAGGGCGATGTCGCCAAGGCGCTGGGCGAGGCGAAAAAAACGTATCAGGCGAGCTTTCGCTGGCCGTTCCAGATGCACGGCATGATCGGCCCGTCATGCGCCATCGCGGACGTAAAAGGCGATAAGGCGACGATCTGGTCGGGACCGCAGGGACCGTTCCGCACCCGCACGATGGTTGCGAACCTGCTGAAGATCCCCGAGCAGAACGTGCGCGTCGTCTACCACGAGGCGTCCGGCTCGTACGGCCGCATGAGCACCGACGACGGCGCCGAGGACGCCGCGCTGCTCTCGCGCTCCGCCGGCGCGCCGGTGCGCGTCCAGTGGTCGCGCCGCGACGAGCACGGCTGGGAGCCGAAGGGGCCCGCCCAGCTCGAGGAAGTCAAAGCGGCCGTCGACGGCGACGGCAAAATCGTCGCGTGGGATTTCGTCGACTACGATCAGCCGTGGACCGCCTCGGGCTCGACGCTGCTGCTCGCGTCCTTGCAGGTCGGTATGAAGCCGAACAATCCCGGCGGCGTCAACGGCACGCAGAGCGGTGGCGAGCTTTACGAGATGCCGAACCAGAAAATCGTTATCGAGTACGTCAACTGGCATTTTCCCGAGCCGATTCCGCTGCGCACGAGCAACCTCCGCGCGCCCGGCTCGACCGCGCGCTGCTTCGCGAGCGAAAGCCTGCTCGACGACATCGCCGCCGACGTAAAGGTCGATCCCGTCGACTACCGGCTGCGCCACATCTCCGAGCGGCGCGGCATCGATTGTCTTAAGGCGGCGGCGGACAAGTCAGGCTGGCAGAAGCGGCCGTCGCCCGCACCGGCCCAGAGCGGTAGCGTCGCGCGCGGCCGCGGCGTCGCGCTGACGCGGCATTCCGACGTCTGGGTGGCCGTCATCGCCGACGTCGAGGTCGAAAACACGACCGGGAAGGTCGCTGTGAAGCGCGTGGTCTGCGCCCACGACTGCGGCCTCATGATCAACCCCGACGGCGTCGCGAATCAAGTCGAGGGTAACGTGATCCAGGGCGTGAGCCGCGCGCTCTTGGAAGAAGTCACCTTCGACGCCGCCGGCGTCACGAGTCTCGATTGGCAGAGCTATCCGATTCTGAGATTTCCCGACGTTCCCGACGTCGAGGTCGTGCTGATCAACCGGCCGGAGATGCAGGCGCTCGGCGCCGGCGAGCCCTCGACGGTTCCCGTGACGGCGGCGGTCGGCAACGCGATCTTTGATGCGACCGGCGCGCGGCTGCGCGAAGCGCCGTTTACCCCCAGCCGCGTGCTCGCCGCGCTGAAAGAGAAGTCTGCTCAGAAAAACTGAGCGCTAAATCAGGCAGGCCTATCGGCTTGCCAGCGATTCCTGCTTTCTTCCCAGCCACCAGCCGTTGATCAACCACGCGGCCGAGAGCGGCACCGCCGCGAATGCGATCGCGGTCAATCCCATTCCCAGAAAAGAGAACAGCGCGTACGACCAGGCACCGACCTGATCGCCGGTGCGATAAACGGCGGTGTCGATGAAATTCTTCGTCTTGTATTTGTCCTCGCGCGGCACGACGGTGAAGAGCACCTCGCGCGTCGGCCGCGCGAAGGCGAAATTGCCGGCGCGCCGGAGCACCTGGAACGCGACGAGGATCATGAGCGTCGGCGCGGCGGCGAGCGCGCCGAAGCCGATGGCGGTGAGCGCCGGCACCAGCGTGAGGGTGAGGGCGACGCCCAACGCGCGGAGAATGCGCTCGGTCAGAAACATCTGACTCGCGAGCGTGAGGACGTTCACGATGAGATCGATGCGGGCGAAAAACGCGGTGCGCGCCGCGCGGTCGGCGAAGCTGCGCGCGACGATGCTCGCCTGCTCGAAGTACAGAAACGTCGAAGTGATCGAATAGAGCAGCATGTAGACGGCGATGCCGAGCAGGTAGGGCGACTTGAAGGCGTGGACGATGCCCGCGAGCGCGCCGCCGCCGATGACGGCCTTATCGCCGCGCGCAGCCGGGTCGCGCGTGAGCGCTTCGGAAAGCCGCGAGAGCCGGCGCACGCTGAAGACCGCGACCTCGAGCAGCGCCGCGGATGCGAGCAGCAGATACACCGGCGGGATGTACTGCGCGAGCGCGGCGGTGAGGCTCGATCCCATAATGCCGCCAAGCGTCGCGCCCGCGGAGATGAAGCCGAAGAGCCGCTTTCCCTGCTCGGCGTTGAAGAGGTCGACCATGAGCGCCCAAAAAACCGACACGACGAAGAGATTGAAGATCGAAGTCCAGATGAAAAACACGCGCCCGATCCAGATCGACTGCTCCGCGCCCGCGCCTTTCAACAGCAGGAAGAACAAAACGAGATTCGCCATGAAAAATCGATAAGTGATGGAGATGAAGCGGTTGCGCGGCAGTTTCGCGACGAGCGCCGCGAACGGCGGGTTCACCGCCAGCATGCCGAGCAGCGTGCCGGTAAAAAGCCACGGCAGGTTTTCGATGCCGCCGGCGACGCCGATCTCGTCGCGGATCGGCCGGATCACGTAGTAGGAGGCGAAGACGGCGAGGATATACAGCCACGACCAGGCGAGCGCCTTAACCTCTTCGGGCCGCGCGTCGACCACGCGGCGGAACAGGCGATACCCCGCGCCGCTCGGGACATCGGCGGG
>DATFWH010000123.1:0-14805 GCA_035259465.1 Binatia bacterium | reverse complement strand
CGCGACGAAGAGCCGCGGCCGGAAAAGGGCAAAGGAGGCAATCCGCAATAGCGGATTGCGGTCGCGATGGCGCGCGGACGCTCTCTGCTTAAAGGGTTGGGAATTCTTCTCGTTCTCGTCCTGATCTTTTTCGTGCTGGTGTTCTTCTACGCGTATCTTACGGGCGGCGAGGCCGGCGTCCTGACGGCGCTCGGCGGCGACAGCATCGGCGTCATTCAGGTCGAAGGCACGATCAACGACTCGCGCGACATCATCGAGTCGCTGAAACAGTTCGGCGACAGCAGCGGCGTCAAAGCCATCGTGCTGCGCATTGATTCGCCCGGCGGAGCTGTCGCGCCGACGCAGGAAATCTACGAGGAAATCGAGAAGCTCAAAAAGAAAAAGCCGGTGATCGCCTCGTTCGGCGGCATGGCCGCGTCCGGCGGCTATTACATCGGCAGCATCTGCGATGAAATCGTCGCGAACCCGGGAACCTTGACGGGCTCAATCGGCGTGATCATGCAGCTCGGCAACATCGAGGAGCTGCTGAAAAAAATCGGTGTGCAGGGCTACAGCGTGAAAAGCGGCGCCAACAAGGATATCGGCTCGCCTCTAAAACCGTTGACGCCGGAGGGCAAGGCGATCCTACAGGGCCTGGTGGACAACGTCCACGCGCAATTCGTCCGCGCCGTCGCCAAAGGCCGCCGCTTGACCGAGGACAAGGTGAAAGCTTTGGCAGACGGCCGCGTTTATTCGGGCGAGCAGGCTAAAGGTTTGGGATTGGTCGATGTTTTAGGTAATATGGAGGACGCGGTGGATCTGGCGGCCAAGCGGGTCGGCATCAAAGGGAAGCCGCAGGTCGTCTATTCCCGGGCGGAACAGAAGGGCTGGATGGATATGGTCGCATCGACGTGGCTCCACGGCTGGACGAAGCACGAAAGCTTGGGGCTCCGGTACGAGTGGTCTCCTTCTTTACTGCCGTAAAACGGACTCCTTGAAACCTGCTTGCAAACCGTTCGGGAACGTTCTGCCGGAGGACTCTTATGACGAAGCGGGACTTGATTGACGAGATCAATAAACGATTCCCCCATTTATCGCATCGCGATTCCGAGGTGATCGTCAACGCCATCTTCGACGCCATGGTCGACGCGATGGGCCAGGGCGAGCGTATTGAGATTCGCGGATTCGGCAGCTTCGTCGTCAAACACCGGCGCGCGCGCGAGGGCCGCAATCCCAAGAGCGGCGAGATCGTTTCCGTGGCGGCCAAGCGGGTCCCATTCTTCAAAGTCGGAAAGGAATTGCGCCTCCGGGTCGACGGCAAGCCGGTCCCCGAAGGCACCGAATGAAGCAGCTCTGGGCGCCGTGGCGGATGTCCTACATCGTGGAAGAGAAGCCGTCCGGCTGCATCTTCTGCGAGAAGCCGAAGGGACAAGACCCCCGGGCGGAATTGGTGCTCGCCCAGAGCGCGTATTCGGTGGTCATGCTCAACAAATATCCGTATAATAACGGTCATCTCTTGATCGCACCCAAGCGCCACGAAAGGACGTTCGCGGCTTTGCCGGACACGGAATACCGCGACCTCGGCGATCTCCTGAAGCTCTCGCTCGACGTCCTCGGGCGCGCGTTCAATCCCGGCGGCTTCAATATCGGCATGAATCTCGGCCGCACCGCCGGCGCGGGCGTCGAGGACCATCTGCACTGGCATATCGTGCCGCGCTGGGAGGGTGACACCAACTTCATGCCTGTCGTCGGTGAGACGCGCGTCATTCCGGAGCATCTGCTTAAGAACTACGACCGGCTGAGCCCGATGTTTCTTCAGGCGATGGCCGCCAATGCGTAACGGCGGTAGACCAGAATTTGCCTGCGACTTCTTCCGTCTTGGATGTCCATACTCTATGTTACTAGCTGGAGGGAGGCACTAGCGTGAACGAGCCAAGAACTTTAGGCGAGCTTAAGAAAAGCGGACAGCAGGTCCTCACGGTGCGCCAGGAAATTCGCAAGAATCTGGTCCACTGTTTGGAGACCGGCAAACGGATTCTGCCGGGCATCCTGGGTTACGACGAGACGGTTATTCCGGATATCGAAAATGCCATTCTCTCCGGGCACCACATGGTATTTTTGGGCGAGCGCGGCCAAGCGAAATCGCGAATTATACGCGGCCTCGTGTCTTTGCTGGACGAGCGTATTCCGATCGTCCAGGGATGCGAGATCAGCGACAGTCCCTTTGAGCCGATCTGCCGCGCCTGCCGGCGCCGCGCCGCCGAGGAGGGCGACGCGCTGCCGATCGAATGGATCGGTCGCGATCAGCGCTACGGCGAGAAGCTCGCGACGCCCGACGTGTCGATCGCCGATCTGATCGGCGAGATCGACCCGATCAAAGTCGCCGAGGGGCGCTACCTGGCCGACGAGGAGACGATCCACTACGGGCTCATCCCGCGCACCAACCGCGGCATCTTCGCCATCAACGAATTGCCCGACCTGACAGAAAAGGTCCAGGTCGGGCTGTTCAACCTGATGGAGGAGAAGGACGTCCAGATCAAAGGCTACAAGATCCGGCTGCCGCTAGACGTCGTGATCGTGGCGAGCGCGAATCCCGAGGATTATACGAGCCGCGGGCGCATCATCACGCCGTTAAAAGACCGCTTCGACGTGCAGATCCGCACGCACTACCCGCAGAGTATTCAGGATGAAGTGGCGATCATGGAGCAGGAGTCGGCGCCGATGAGTCACCGGAGCCACGCCGTCACCGTGCCGCAGTTCATCAAGGAGATTCTCGCACACTTGACGTTCGAGGCGCGGAAGTCGAACGAGATCAACCAGTCGTCCGGCGTCAGCGTGCGCGTGACGATCAACAATTACGAAAGCCTCGTCAGCAACGCCGAGAAACGCGCGCTGCGCCTGAAGGAGACCGAAGTGGTGCCGCGCGTCAGCGATCTGCACGCGCTGCTCGCCTCCACGAGCGGCAAGATCGAGATGGAGTACGTCGGCGAGGACAAGAAAGAGGACGATCTCGTCGAGAAGCTCGTGAACCGCGCCATCCTCAAAGTTTTCGACCAGTACTTCACCGTCAGCTCGCTGCAGAAGGTGATCGATTATTTCAACTCCGGCTGGGGCGTCGAAGTCTCCGACGTCATGCCGTCGCAAGACTATCTCGAAGGCATTAAGGAGATCCCCGGCCTCAAAGAGGCGCTGCGCACGCTCGGGCCGATGGAATCGCCGGCGCTCATGGCGTCGGCGACGGAGTTCATTCTCGAAGGTCTCCATCTCCACCAGAAGCTCAACAAAGAGATCGAAGGGGGAAGAATCACGTACGGGAAGTAGCAGGCGCGAGCCGCGAGGCAACAGGCGGGAGTAGAATCCTCTCCCTCAAGCCTCAAGCCTCTCGCCTCCAGCCTAGTTATGCGCAAGTTCCGCTACAGCCGCTGGGACCGCACCGCCGCCGACGCCGTCCAATCGGACAGCGTTTTCGATCAGCTGAACGAGTACATGAACGACACGGGCGACCTGCAGCAGGCGATGCGCCGCCTGATGCAGCGCGGCCTGAAGCAGGGCGAAAACCGCGTCCCCGGCATGGAGGATCTCCTCTCGCAGGTCGCGCGCGAGATGCGCAAGCTCTACGAGCAGTATCGCCTCCAATCGGCGCAGGACGAGGTCAAGCAGGACCTCGATGAGATCGTCGCCGAGGAGCACGAGACGCTCGAGCAGGCCGGCGATTCGCGTCCGGAGATCGAGGAAAAGAAAAAATTTCTCGACCGGCTGCCGGGAAAAACGAGCGACGCCATCGAGCGGCTGGCCGAATACGACTTCGAGAGCCAGCAGGCGGCGGACAAGTTTCAAGAACTTCTCTCGATGCTCGAGCAGATTCGCCGGCTCGAAAACTCCATCCGGCGCGAAGGCAATCTCTTCCGCGGGCAGAAATCGCTGCAATTCCAGGAAGCGCAGGATTTGATCGACAGGCTGGAGGAGCTGCGCCGCCTCGAAGGGCAGCTCTCGAGCATGCGCCCGGACCAGATAGATCTGGAGCTGCTGCAGAAGCTGCTCGGTGAGCAGGCGCTCAAGGATTTCGAAGGCGTCTCGCGCCTGGAATCGATGCTCGAAGACGACGGCTACGTCGTCGCGCGCGGAGACCACTTCGAGCTCACGCCGCGCGGCGTGCGCCGCATCGGCCAGCTCGCGCTGCGCGATATTTTCGAGCAGCTGCGCCGCGACGCGATGGGGCGCCATGCAATCCGCAAGCGCGGCTCGCAGGAGCTTTTGACCGAGCAGAGCCGCCCCTACGCCCAGGGCGACACGCTGCACCTTAACATCATCGATACGCTGAAAAGCGCGCTGCTCGCCGAGGGCCGCCTGCCGATCCGGCTGCGGCCCGAAGATTTCATGGTTTACGACACCGAGCACTCGTCGCGCGCGGCGACCGTGCTGCTGCTCGACATGAGCTGGTCGATGAGCTGGGACGGCCGCTTCGCCGCGGCCAAGAAAGTCGCGCTTGCGATGGACAGCCTCATGCGCGCGATGCACCCGCGCGATTATTTCGGCATCGTTGGCTTCTTCACGCGGGCCGTCGAGCTCAAGGCGAAGGACCTGCCCGAGGCGACTTGGAACATGGGCGATCCGTTCACCAATTTACAGGACGGATTGCATCTTGCCTCCGAGATGCTCGACCGCAAGCCGAGCCAGAATCAGCAGATGATCATCATCACCGACGGCCAGCCGACCGCCTACTGCCGCCAGGGGCGGCTCTACTGCGAATGGCCGCTCAGCTTCGGCGGCATCAGCCAGCGCGCCGCGGAAGAGACGCTCCGCGAGGCCGAGCGCGTGACGCGCCGCGGCATCACGATCAATACTTTCATGCTCGACGACAGCCCCGTGCTGAAGGAGTTCGTCGACGCGCTCACGCGCATCAACCGCGGCCGCGCGTTTTACACGCGCCCGGAGCGCCTCGGCGAATATCTGCTCGTCGACTACGTCACCCGCCGCAGAAAAAAAGTTTAACTAAGCAATGGCGGCCGCGGGCCAAAAACGCGTCGTCGGCATTCCCGCTCCGCGCGTCGAAGGAGAGCAGAAAGTCTCCGGCGGCGCGGTTTACGCGCTCGACGTCGTTCTTCCCGGCATGCTCTGGGCGAAAGTGGCGCGCAGCCCGTTGCCGCACGCCCGCATCAAGAAAATCGACACCGCCAAAGCGCGAGCGCTTCCCGGCGTCCGCGCGGTTCTCGTCGGTAAAGATTTATCCGGCGCGAAGATCGGTAAGAAGATCGTCGATATGCCGCTCTTGGCCGAGGATGTCGTGCGCTTCGTCGGTGAGAAAGTCGCGGCTGTCGCCGCCGACACCGAGGACATCGCGGCCGAAGCGGTGGAGCTGATCGAGATCGAGTATCAAGAATTGGCGGCGGTGCTCGATCCGCTCGAGGCGATGCGTCCCGGCGCGCAGCTGATTCATCCGGAGGTCGCGCGCTATGGCGGCCTCGTTCATCCGATCGAGCAGGCCGGCAACGTTATGGTTCATCTCACGTGGAAGAAGGGCGACGTCGCAGAGGGCTTCAAGCGTGCGGATGTAATCGTGGAAAATACTTTCCGGACCGCGCGTGTGCATCATGCCTACATCGAGCCGCACTCTTGCGTCGTCGCTGCCGGCGACAGCGGCGCGGAGGTGTGGGCGTCGACGAAAAGCCCGTACAATCTCCGCGACCAGCTTGCGGCGGCGTTCAAGAGCGCGCCGGATAAATTTATCGTCCATCCGTGCCACATCGGCGGCGACTTCGGCGGGAAAGGCGATCACAACGACGCGGCGCTCTGCTACGCACTGTCGTCGCGAACCGGCCGCCCGGTCAAGTTCGTGATGGACTACAACGAGGAATTCGCCGCAGGCAACCCGCGCCACAGCGCGGTCGTGCGCGTCAAGACCGGCGCCAGGCGCGACGGCGCGCTCGTCGCCCAGCACATCGAATTCGTCTTCGACAGCGGCGCCTACGCCGCGTTCCGCCCACAGGGATTTCTCGTCGGCGCGCACGATAGCGCCGGTCCGTATCGCATCCCGCACGTGCTGATCGAGGAGAACTACGTCTATACGAACCGTGTGCCGTGCGGGTACATGCGCGCGCCCGGCCACACGCAAGGCTTCTTCGCGACCGAGAGCCAGATGGATCTGGTCGCGAGAAAGCTCGGCGTCGATCCGGTCGAGTTCCGGCGGAAGAACCTGATGCGCGACGGCGACGTCGCGCCGCTCGGCGAGCAGATCGAGCACATCCGCGCCGAGGAGACGCTCGCGCGTGCCATCAAAGAATCGGCTTACAAAGAAAATAAACCTGAGAACACCGGGCGCGGCATCGCCGTGGCGCAGTGGGTCTCGAAAGGCGGTGAGTCGTACGCGTACGTCGAGATCGCCGCCGACGGCGGCGTGACGCTCTCCGCCGCCGTCATGGACGTGGGCTCGGGCGCTTACACTGTCATGCGCCAGGTCGTAGCGGAAGAATTAAGCGTGCCGCTGGAAGCGGTGAAGGTCGAATCGCTCGACACGACGAAAGTGTTGAAAGACACCGGCGTCCGCGGCAGCAGCAGCACGCGCGTCCACGGCAGCGCCGCATATCTGGCGGCGGCGAAAGCGAAGGAGATGATTCTCGCGGCGGCTGCCGAGGCGATGGGCGGCAAGCCGGAGGAGATGGTGCTCCACGGCAGCGCGGTGATCCACGGCCGCGCCGAGAGAAGAATGACGTTCGCCGAGATCATAGAGGCCAATGGCGAGGCGGTCGTCGCCGAAGGCCATTATGTTAACATGAAGGACGGGCCGGAAGCGTCGATGGTCGCGCAGGTCGCCGAGGTGGAGATCGACCGCGAGACCGGCGAGGTCAAGGTGAAGAAAGTCACGACCGCGCACAACACCGGCACGGTCGTCAACCCGCTCGGTCATCAGGGACAGATCGACGGCGCGGTCGTCATGGGCATGGGCCAGGCGCGCATGGAGGAAGTCGTGATCGACGACGGCGGCAAGGTCGCGACGGCGAACCTCGGCGACTACAAGATTCCGACGACTCGCGATATTCCCGAATTGAAAACCGCGATCACGGAATCCGCCGCGGGCAGCGGCCCGTATAACAGCATGAGCATCGGCGAGACCGCGATCATGCCGATCGCCGCCGCCATCGCCAACGCCGTCGAAGACGCCGTCGGCGTAAGGATCAAAGATCTGCCGATCACGGCGGAAAAAGTGCTCGCGGCGTTGAAGTCAAAATAATCGAATTTTGCGGAGGCTTCGATGGCGCAATCGCAGGACTGGCGCAATCACGGCGTGCGCATCGTGCGCGCGAACGAGTTCGACTCCAACACGCCGCAGACACCGGGCATGACGCGGGCGGCGGCGATCAACCGCGCGATCGCCGGCGCGAACAAGTTGTGGGCCGGCAGCGTCAATATCCATCCCAACGCCAAGACCGCGCCGCACCACCACGGCGCGCTCGAGAGCATCATCTACGTCGTCAGCGGCCGCGCGCGCATGCGCTGGGGCGAGAAGCTCGAATACGTCGCCGACGCCGGCCCCGGCGATTTCATCTTCGTCCCGCCTTACGTCCCGCATCAGGAGATCAACGCGCTCGCCAACGAGCCGCTCACCTGCGTCGTCGTCCGCAGCGATCAGGAGCCGGTCGTCGTCAATTTGGAGATCGAATCCCTCGAGAAGCCGGAAGAGGTGAGATGGGTCGATCCAGGACACCCGAAGAAATGAAAATGCCCCACAAGCTCATCATCTTCGCCGTTCTTTACGTTTTTTGCTTCGCATTTATATGGTCATGTACCCGTGTAGTCGATCATCCTGAGATTGCTACAATCCCGTCCGATTTCGCGCTGTCAGCTCAATATGGTCCGGGCTGGGCGAGCGGCGCTGCCTGGACGCTGACTGTTAATGCTGACGGACAGGCTGTCCAGAAAACATACTCATTCAAAAAAAAGACAACTGTGGAAAAGTCCTTTCAGGTAACCGCGGATCAAGCCAGAACGCTAGTAATGAGTATCAAGGAGTCAAGGTTTTATTACCTTGCAGCGGAATACAAAGGCGAGATAACCGACCTTGAGACTTTTATTATCAGCGCGACAATGAACAACAAGTCTCATCGAGTTCTCGTTTACGCTATGCCGGGGGTGGATGACCAAGCCGCTATGAAGCGATTCGATTCTGTGTGGAACGAGATCCGGCGTATTCTTGGCCACCCACCAGTCGAGTGGCTGGAGAAGCGATCCCTCTTCTAATTTCTTGACAATCTACACCCTCCCGTCTTATCCTGCGCTGAAAACATTGTTGTTTTCATTCGCGGAGGCGGGATGGATGCATTCGACAGCAAGACGGTAAGCCGGATCGTCGGCGTGAGCCTGCGCCAGATCCAGTATTGGGACGAGCGCAGCTTCATTCGCCCGTCGGTCAAGACGGCGGACGGGCGCGGCACGCGGCGGCTCTACTCGTTTTCCGACCTGGTGCAGCTCAAGATCGTCAAGGACCTGGCCGACCACGGCCTCAGCCTGCAGAAAATCCGCCGCTGCTTGAGCCACCTCAAAGACTTCTTCCCCGGCGAGAGCGAGCCGCTCAGCTCGCTCCGCTATCTCACCGACGGCGAGAAGCTCTTCGTCCTCACGAGCGACCGCAAGAAAATTCTCGAAGCGATGGAGCGGCAGTTCGTCTTCTCGCTCGGCATCGGCAGCCTCGTTCGCGAGCTGGGCGGCGAGGTCCGCCGCGTCGTCGGACGCGCCTCACGCGAGCGCGCGCGCGAAGGGAAGAAGACCGCCGCCTGACGATGGAACCGGCCAAGCTCACGCCGATGATCCGGCAGTACCTCGAGATCAAGGGGAGGTACCGCGACGCTATCCTGTTTTTCCGTCTCGGCGATTTTTACGAGATGTTCTTCGACGACGCCGAGAAGGCGTCGAAGATCCTCGACATCGCGCTCACCTCGCGCAGTAAAAGCGACGACGGCGGCGTGCCGCTCTGCGGCGTGCCGTATCATTCCGTCACGCCTTATGTCGGCAAGCTGCTCGATGCCGGCTATAAGGTCGCGATCTGCGAGCAGGTCGAGGACCCGAAGCTCGCCAAGGGAATCGTGCAGCGCGAGGTTGTCCGCGTCGTCACACCGGGGACGGTCACGGACGGCGACGCGCTGGAGGCGCGCGACAACAGCTTTCTCGCCGCGGTGTCGCGCGGCAAGAACGGCTTCGGACTCGCGCTCACCGATGTGACCACGGGTGAATTCCGCTTTACAGTCGCCGCAGATTACGCGGCGCTAAGCGACGAGATCGGGCGCGTGCAGCCGCGCGAGCTCATTCACGACAGCGGCGAGGAATCGCTCGCGGCGGATTTGCACAAAGATTTTCCCGCGCTCCATCTGAGTCCCGTGACGGCGCAAGGCTTCGCCGCGCCCGCGGTCGAGCGCTTGAAGGCGATGAAGCTCTGGTCCGTAGCGGCCGATGAAGAGTGGGAGCAGGGCATTCGCGCCGCGGCGGCCGTCGTGGCCTTTCTCGAGGAAAATTTGCCGCCGCATGTCAAGGCGCTCCGGGACCTGCGCGCTTATTCCAGCTCGCAGTACCTTCTCCTCGACGAGACGACGCGGCGCAACCTCGAGCTCGCGGCGGACTTCCAGGGCAACAAAAGGAATTCCCTCCTCGGCATTATCGACCGGACCGACACGGCGATGGGCGCGCGTCGGCTGCGCCAGTGGCTCCTCTATCCGCTGCTCGACGAGCGCGCGATTCGCGAAAGGCAGCACGGCGTCGGCGAGCTGGTCGAGAATTACCCCGAGCGACAGGACCTGAAACAGATGCTGGGCGGCGTCCAGGATGTCGAACGGCTCGCCGGCCGCGTCGTCGCCGGCAGCGCCCAGCCGCGCGATCTCGTCGCCGTGAAAGAGAGTCTTCGCGCGGTTCAGCCGATCAAAGCGGCTCTGGCGCGGCGCGCAGCGGCGATGCTCGCATCGATGGCCGGCGATCTCGCCGATCTCCCGGAAGTCATCGCGATCGTCGAGCGGGCGATCGCCGAGGAGCCGCCCGCTGCCGTCAAGGACGGAGGGGCGATCCGGCCGGGCTTCAACCCAGAGCTGGACGAGCTGCGCTCGATCCGCCGGGACGCGAAGCAGTGGGTCGCGCGCTTCGAGGCCGCTGAGAAAAAGCGCACCGGCATCCAATCGCTCAAAGTCCGCTACAACCGCGTCTTCGGCTATTACATCGAGGTCACGCGCGCCAATCTCGCCTCGGTGCCGGCGGACTATATCCGCAAGCAGACGCTGGCGAACGGCGAGCGCTACATCACTTCCGAGCTGAAGGAGTACGAGGCGAAGATCTTGAGCTCGGAAGACGAGATCCAAAAACTCGAGCTTGCTCTATTCTCACAGGTGCGTGAAAGCATCGCGGCGTATTATGCCGATCTGAAGCGGACGGCCGACACGCTCGCGAGCCTTGACGCGCTTGTCTCGCTAGCGGAAGTCGCCCATTCGCATCATTTCGTCCGGCCGCAGATCGATGGCGGCCGCGAGATCGTCATACGCGATGGTCGCCATCCGGTAGTCGAAGCGGCGATCGGCCGCTCGGCGTTTGTGCCGAACGACTGCCGGCTCGATCCCGACTCCTGCCAGATCGCCGTTCTGACCGGCCCGAACATGGCCGGCAAATCCACGTACATGCGACAGGTTGCGCTTATCGCCGTGCTGGCGCAGATGGGGAGCTTCGTTCCGGCCGCCGAGGCGAGCATCGGGCTCGTTGACCGCGTTTTCACGCGCATCGGCGCCGCGGATTATCTCGCGCGCGGCGAATCGACGTTCATGGTCGAGATGCGCGAGACCGCGCACATCCTGCGCCACGCGACCGCGCGCAGCTTGATCCTGCTAGACGAGGTCGGGCGCGGCACCAGCACCTTCGACGGCATCTCGATCGCCTGGTCGGTCGCCGAGTCGCTGCACGATTCGCCGCACCGCCCGCGGACGCTGTTCGCGACGCACTATCACGAGCTGACCGATCTCGCGCTCACGAACGAGCGCGTCAAAAACTTCAACTTCGCCGTCAAGGACTGGAAGGGCGAGGTTATTTTTCTCCGCAGCCTCGTCGAAGGGGCGGCGAGCCGGAGCTACGGCATCCACGTTGCGAAGCTGGCCGGTTTGCCGCCGCTCGTCGTCGAGCGCGCGAAAGAGATTCTCAAGAATCTCGAAGGCGGCGAGCTCGACGAGCGCGGCCGGCCGCGACTCGCGCGCGGCGGGACCAAGGACGAGCGCGCGCAGATGCCGCTGTTCGCCGTCGCCGAGGACAGGCTGCGCGAGGACCTTAAAAATCTGGACGTCTCGACGCTAACCCCGCTCGAGGCGCTAAACCTGCTGAACGCATTCGTGGAGCGGGCGAAAAAGGAGCATTCATAATGCAAGCGCGACGCATTTTCTTCTTTATCGCGCTCCTGCTCTTATTTGAACGCGACGCGGCGCCCGCGCCGGTTTCGCAGGACCGGCAGCTCTATCTCTCGGCAAAAAACGAATACGATCAGCTGGCTAGCGGCAAGCTCACACCGCAGACGCGCGCGCGCTTCGAAAAAGTCGCCGAGCGCTTCGAGCGCCTACCCCAGGAGTTTCCGAAGAGCCGCTACTGCGACGCGGCGTATTATTACGCCGGTAAAATTCACCAGGAACTCTATGAATCGAGCCGCGAACAGCGGTCGCTCGATCGGGCGATCAGAAATTTTCGCCTGCTGGTTGGCAAATATCCGAACGGCGCCTACGCCGCGGAAGGCCGCTATCGCCTGGCGATGGCGCTCGACGCCGGCAAGGGCGATCGCAGGGACGCGCGGGAGCAATACGCCATCGTCGCCGCAAAATATTCGCAGAGCGACTGGGGGCGAAGGGCGCGCGAGCGCGTCGCCGCGCTCGACGCCGCGGCCGAGCAGGAGCGGAAGCAGCGGCCGCAGCCGGTAGTCGCGCCGACCTCGCGACCGCTGCAGGAACCGGAGGCTCCCAAAGCGGTGTCTCTGCTCGACAAGCCGCGCGATCCGGCGACGGCGAAACCCGCGACGCCGCCAGCTTTGCGAAAAATCGTCATCGATCCCGGTCACGGCGGAAAGGACCCCGGCGCGATCGGCGTCGACGGCATCGCGGAGAAAGACATTGTCCTCGGCGTCGCGCGCAGGCTCGCCGACAAGCTCAAGGCGCTGGGTATCGACGTCGTGCTCACGCGCAAAGACGACCGCTTCATTCCGCTCGAAGAGCGGACGGCTATTGCGAATGGCGAAAACGCGGACCTTTTCATCTCGCTTCACGTCAACGCGAGCCCCTATTCCGAGGCGCGCGGCGTCGAGACCTATTATCTCGACAACACGACCGACGAGGCGGCCTTGCGCATGGCAGCCCGCGAAAACGGCATCGCGCGCGACAAGATCTCCGACCTTCAATTCATTTTGAGCGACATGGTGCAGAACCTGAAACTCGAGGACTCCATTACGTTGGCGCACCGCCTGCAGGGTTCCGTTGTAACCCAGGTAGGCGGGCGTTATGGTGAAGTGAGAGACCTCGGTGTCAAAAAGGCGCAGTTTTACGTGTTGGTCGGCGCGCGCATGCCGAGCGTTCTCGTCGAGATGTTTTTCGTCACCAATCGGATGGAAGCGCGCGCGCTTGCAACCGATGAATATCAGCAGGCGCTCGCCGAGGCGCTTTTCGACGGCATCAAAAAATACCAGGAGACCGCTCAGGTCGTGAAAAATCTCTAGTCCGCGATGAACAACTCGACCGAAATCAGAAGCTTGCTTCTCGACGACGCGTGGGCGGAATCCGACCCCGTCCGGGGCGCCCGTACGTACATTGAGCGCGCCAGGAACGCGCTGCTGGACCGCCACCGCGCCGGCGCGAGCGGCCGCGAGATCGTAACGGCTTATACCGCCCTGATCGACCGGCTGGTCATTCGCGTCTTCCAGGCCGCCAGCGAGGATTACGTTCTCCGCTACCCGAGTTTCGACCCGCGCTGCGCGCTGGTCGCGCAGGGGGGGTACGGGCGCTGCGAGCTGAACCCGCAGTCGGATATAGACCTGCTTTTTCTCTACAATTGGAAAATCACGCCTTATGTCGAGGCGGTGACGGAAAAAGTCCTATACACATTGTGGGACGCCGGCCTCACCGTCGGCCACGCGACGCGCAATGTCGCCGAATCCATGCGCCTCGCGAGCCAGGACATGAAGATCCGCACCTCGCTGCTCGACGCGCGCTATCTGTCTGGCGACCACGCGCTCTACGCGGAATTTGACAAGGCGGTCGTCGATTACTTGACCAAAAAGAACGGCGACCGCTTCATCCGCGAAAAGCTCGCCGAGAGTGAAGAGCGCCACGAGCACTACGGCGGATCGGTCTACCTGTTGGAGCCCGACATCAAGGAAAGCGAAGGCGGGCTCCGCGACATTCACACCGCGCTCTGGATCGCGAAGATGAAGCTCAGGGTCCAGACGATCGACGATCTGCCGCGCGAAGGCGTTATCAGCGAGGGCGACGCCGCCGCGCTGAAAGGCGCACAGGATTTTCTCTGGCGCGTGCGCAACGAGCTCCATTTCCACTCGAAAAAGCATCAAGACCAGCTGACCTTCGAAGAGCAGGAGATCGTCGCACGCGCGCTCGGCTTCCGCGACGATGGAGGCATTCAGGGCGTCGAGGCTTTCATGCGCCGTTACTACCTCGAAGCCGCCGAGATCAGCCGGCTTTCCAGCTTGATCATTCACCGACTGACCGATCCCGGCGAGCCGGCGCAGTGGAGTTGGCGCGGACTCGTCGCCGGCTCGGCCGGCAAGGAGGTGCGGCCGGGTGTGCGGATTTCGCGCGGCATGCTGTGGATCGCCGACGCATCGGCCTTTCGCCGCAACCGCGAAAACCTAATGGGAGTCTTTTCCGACGTCCAAAAAAACAAGGTCGAGCTCAGCCATGAAACGCGAGCCGTGGTGCGCGGCCAGCTCGATCTCATCGACGACGACTTCCGGCGCGACCCGGGCGTCGCGGCGCTGTTCCTCGACATACTACGCTATAAAGAACGCGTGTACGAGACGCTGATGGAAATGCATCGTACGGGCGTCCTCGGCGCTTACATCCCGGAGTTCGGCCGGCTTTTGTGCATGGCGTTGCACGACTTGTACCATATCTACACGGTCGATCAGCATTCGCTGCGCCTCGTCAAAGAGCTTGAGCGCCTTAAGGCCGGCGAGTTTCGCGAGCCATTGCCGCTTCTCACCCAGCTCGCGCGCGAGACGGAGAAAATCGAAATTCTGTATCTGGGCCTCATGTTTCACGACATCGGCAAAGGTCTCGGCGGCGGCCATTCGGAAAAGGGGCGCGACATGGCGCGCGCGATCGCCGGCAGGCTCGGACTCAACATCGACGACACTAATCAGCTGGAATTTCTCGTGCTGCACCATCTTCTACTCGCGCACATGGCGTTCCGCCGCGACATCGACGACGAGAAGCTCGTCGTCGACTTCACCAAGGTCATGGCGAACGCGAGCAATCTGAAGATGCTTTACCTGTTGACGTACGCCGATATGAAATCCGTAGGTCCGCAGGTTTGGAATCACTGGAAAGCCTCGCTGCTCGAGCAGCTGTATCTGAGTTCGTCGCGGCTCCTCGAAGAGCTGGAGAAGGGTGCCATCACCGGCGAGGACCGCGCCTCGCGCCTGCGGCGGATCAAACGCCGCGTCGAGAAGCGGCTCGCGCGCGAGTATCCGGCGGACCGCGTCAAAGCGTTCATCGAGGGCATGCCGGATCGCTATTTCCTTACCACGCCGGAGGACGAGACTCCGGCGCATTTCGAATTGGTAGAACGCTTCAAACATCAAGTCTATGTCTCGGCAGT
>DATFWH010000122.1:0-9696 GCA_035259465.1 Binatia bacterium | reverse complement strand
CTGGATTTCATCTTCAATTGCCCGTACACGTTCAAGGACCGCTTCGACGCAGCGGAAGACTATTACAAATACAAAGAGGACGTGACGCCCGACCCGGTGCGCGGGCTCGCGATGCGCCAGACCAACATCATCCCGGATATCATCGGCTGCGAGCTGCCGCTCGACAACCGCCGCTCGCCCGGCTATCGGCGCATCGAGCCGCACATGACGGGCAATAATTTTTACCTCTGGATTGGCGAGCACCAGAACGGGCGCTACTCCAAGGCGCACGCGCACGGCTCCGCCGCGGTGCTCGTCTGCTTGACCGGCAAGGGCTACACCTACACGTGGCCGGCGCATCTCGGCCAGAAGCCTTGGGAGAACGGCAAGGGAGATCAGGTGAAGCGCCAGGACTACGAGCCGGTCGGGCTCGTGAGCGCGGCGCCGATGGGCGGCAACTGGTTCCACGCCCATTTCGGCACGAGCAAGGAGCCGCTCCGCCTCTCGGCCTGGTTCGGTCCGAACGCGCCGGGGCGCGAGCGCGGCCGTCCCGGCGAGCAGAACATCGACTACGGCGCGATCGATATCAAGGACGGCGGCACCGCGATTCCATACTATGACGAAGATCCGTACCTGCGGAAAGAATACGTCGAGACGCTCAATAAAGAGGGCGTGAAATCGCGCATGGAAGATTCGCTTTACCAAAAGCCATAACCGCTCTCTTTGTCAAGTTATTGGAGTTAACGTAGGGGCAGGCGCAACCTGCCCCTACGTTTTCTGAGTGATTATGCAGAGTTTCACCAACGCCAGCCGCCACATCGTCGAGGAAGACGACATCAAGCTCACGAGCGTGGGCGTCGACATCGGCTCGTCGACTTCGCATCTCGTCTTCTCGCGGCTCGAGATGCGCCAGCAGGGCACGCGCTACGTCGTCACGAAGCGCGAGATCTTGAGCGAATCGGAGATCCTCCTGACGCCTTATCGCGATGACCTCACGATCGACGTCGACGCGCTCGGCAAATTCATCGAGCGACAGTACGAGCGCGCCGGTCTCAAACGCGAGGAGATCGACACCGGCGCCTTGATCTTGACCGGCGTCGCAGTGCGGCGGCGCAACGCGCGGGCGATCGCCGAGCTGTTCGCCGCCGAGGCCGGCCGCTTCGTCGCGGTGAGCGCCGGCGACAGCCTGGAAAGCACGATGGCGGCGCACGGCTCCGGCGCCGCATCGGCGTCCGCGCGCAGCGGCGGCGTCTGCATGAACGTCGACATCGGCGGCGGAACGAGCAAGATCGCGATCTGCGGCGACGGACGCGTACGCGAAGTCACCGCGCTCGACGTCGGCGCGCGCCTCGTCGTCCTCGATGGAAACGGGGTCGTCACGCGTCTCGAAGAGGCGGGAAAATTCTACGCGCAGGCCGTCGGGCTCGACCTCGCGGTCGGGAAGAAAGCCGACCGCGCGAAGCTGCCGGCGCTTGTTTCCCTCATGGCCGACCGGCTCTTCGAGGCGATCGAGCTGAAGCAGACGGCGGAAGAGCACCGCAAACTGTTTCGCCTGTCCGCGCTTTCGTACCGCGGCAAGATTGACGCGCTGACGTTTTCCGGCGGCGTGTCGGAATTCATCTACGGCGGCAACGCCGGCGAATTCGGCGACATGGGGGCGCAGCTCGCCCGCGAGGTTAAAGAGCGCGCGGCGCGCCTCGGCATTCCCGTACGCGAGCCGGCCGCGAAGATCCGCGCGACGGTTATCGGCGCTTCGCAATATACGATCCAAGTCAGCGGCAGCACGATCTTCATCGACCCGCTCAACGCCGTGCCGGTGCGGAACATCCCGGTCGTCGCGCCGGAATTTCCTTTGAGCGGCGATGAAATCGATCCGTCGGCGATAGAAAGCGCCATCGCACGCGCGCTCCAGCGCCTCGATTTATCCGACGGCAAGCGCGCGGTCGCGGTCGGCTACCACTGGGACGGCTCGGCGACCTTCGCGCGCCTGCAGGCCTTCTGCTCGGGCGTCGAGTGCGGGTTGAAGACTGCGCTCGACCGCGGCTTTCCGCTGATTCTCGTAAACGACGGCGACGTCGGCGGCACTTTCGGTCTGCATTTCAAGGAAGAGATGAAAGTCGCCTATCCCGTCGTGTCGATCGACGGGATCGCGCTCAGCGAGTTCGACTATGTCGACATCGGTGCACTGATTCCTTCTTCCGGCGCCGTGCCTGTGGTAATCAAATCGCTGGTTTTTCCGGCAACGCCAACGGCGTAAGGCGAAAAGTCCCGCCGCGGCGAGTCCCGCCAACTGCCAAAGCTCTGTTGTTTGAAAAACGATGGTTGGTGCCGGTGAAGGGACTTGAACCCCCACGGAGTTGCCTCCATCGGATTTTGAGTCCGACGCGTCTGCCGTTCCGCCACACCGGCTGAGCTTTATTTGATAACGCAGCCCGGCATCGCGGTCAACTACGTGATCGTTGCCGCGATTTCCTTAACCCGCCCCCGGTCATCTCCGCGCCGGAATTCGGTAATAATCCAATTGCCCGTCTTTCACGCGGCGCTATATTTCTAAATGGGGTTAGAAGTTCAGGCGGAAAGGGGGTGTAGCGATGAGAAGGCTGTTGAATAGTTTGGTTGCAGTGCTGTTCGTGGTTTCTCTCGCCGGCTGCCAGGCGATGACGGGCAAATCGGCGAGCGCGACCGTCGACGATTCCACGCTGACCGCGAAGGTAAAGACGAAGCTCGTGTCGGAGAAGGCGGCGAACTTTACGCGCATTAATGTCGACACGAACAATGGCATTGTTTACCTGAACGGCAACGTGCCGGACGCGCAGCAGAAGGCGAAAGCCGAAGAGCTGGCGCGCAGCACGGACGGCGTGAAGAAGGTCATCAACAACCTGCAAGTCGGTCAAGCGGCTCAAAGTAAGGGATAACTAGACAACTAGTAGGCGCCGGCGGACAAAAGATCGTCCGCCGGCGCCGGGGCCGTACGTTCCTCATCGATTGCACCACCTTCCGGACGGAGAATTCCATGGCATGTCTATCGCGGTTCAGCTTTCAGGCCGTTCCCGGAAAATCCGGCGAGGTCGAGGAAGCGCTTAAAAAACTGCGCGAGCTGGTCGTCAGCACCGGCGGCAGCAAACCGAAAATTTTGCACACGCACTTCGCTTCGTTCGGCGCTCCCGACATCGTTTTCGAGCAGGAAGCGCCGGACCTCGCGGCGCTCGAGAAGCAGATCAACAAGCTAACCGACAGCGGCGACTTCCAGGCGTGGACGAAAAAGATGGCAGGTCTTCTCACGCATTCGCCCAAGCGCGAGGTTTACCTGATAGTCGACTGATCCCGCGGCTGTTCCCTTTCCAAATGAATTAAACGCAGGAGGTAGCTCAATGGCAAATAACGTCTACAAGGCGAAGAAGTTCAATCTGTCGGGCCTGCAAGGCATTTCCGACAAGACGCTGGAGATGCATTTCGGACTTTATGAAGGCTACGTTAAAAACACGAACCTTTTAACCGAGCAGCTGCTGGAGATGAGCCGCAATAAGAAGGCATCGCCGACCAATCCGTCGTTCACGGAAATCAAGCGGCACCTGGGCTTCGAGTTCGGCGGCATGGTGCTGCACGAATACTATTTCGGCAACCTCGCGCCCAAGGGCAAAGGCGCGCCGTCGAGCGAGCTCAAGCACGCGCTGGAGGAAAGCTTCGGCGGCTTCGATGCGTGGAAGGCCGATTTCGTCGCCACCGGTGGGATGCGCGGCGTCGGCTGGTCGGTGCTCTACCAGGACCCGGTGACGGGCAAGCTCTCGAACAACTGGATCGAGCTGCACGACATCGGTGTGCCGTCCGGTTTCAAGCCGATTCTCGTGATGGACGTGTGGGAGCACGCGTTCCTGCTCGACTACAAGGCTTCTGAGCGGAGCAAGTACATCGAAGCGTTCTGCGCGAACATCAACTGGGATGCAGCGAATAAGTGGTTCGCGAGCACCGCGGCGGTCCGGCCGGCGGCCTGAAGCGCTCGCCTCGCGTAACGACTCTACCCTCGCCGGCGACTGCATATCGTCGGCGAGGGTGGAGTCGCGTCGTACCTTTGGTTGCTCGACCGCTCTGCAATTAGACCCGCCAGCCTCGCCCTCAGCCTGCTTGGCAATCGATCGAATGCGGAAGTAGACTAACTCTTCCTCAAAAACTTTTGCTTGGCCTAGGAGGCGTATTCGATGGAATCGTCAACCGAGAAGCAAAAAATCCCTGGCTATAATTTCGGCAGCGCCCAAGTCGCGAACTCGCCGATCACGATGCAGGAATGGGAAGAGCTTCAGAAGTCGGCGCTCTTCTCCGAGGAGGACGTTTTCTACCTGCGTTTTTCGGAATCGGTCCTCGCCGACCAGGTTGACGATCTGCTCACAGCGTGGCGCGGAATCATTTTCGACCATCCGCATCTCCGCGCCTATTATGAAGAGCCCAAGAGCCACAAAGTAGATACCGAGTACGCCGCAGCCGTTCGAAAGCGCTTCGGCCAGTGGGTGCTCGACACGGCGCGGGCAAAGTACGACCAGGCCTGGCTCGATTACCAATATGAGATCGGCCTCCGCCATCACCGGTCGAAAAAGAACCAGACCGACAACGGCCGCACGCTAGGCCACATCCGCGCCCGCGATCTTTTCGCGTTCTGCGCCGCGCTCGTGGTCACGATGAAGCCCTACCTCGCGAAAAAAGGCCACTCGCTCGAAATCGTCAACCGCATGTACGACGCATGGTGGAAGTCGATGATCCTGCAGGCGACGCTGTGGATGCAGCCCTATATCCGCGAGGGAGACTTTTGAGCGGCGTTAGAAAAGTTCTTTCCAGCAGTCTTCGAGCGAGGCGACGCCGTGCAGCTCGGGGGACTTCACGTGACCGAGCTGCGCGGCGTTGCTTTTCGGCAGAATCGCGCGCGTGAAGCCGAGCTTTCCGGCTTCTTTGACGCGCGCCTCGGCCTGCGCGATGCCGCGCACCTCGCCGGCGAGTCCGACTTCGCCGAAGATGACGGTGCGCGCGTCGATCGGCTTCTCCTGATAGCTTGACGCGACCGCGGCGGCGATGCCGAGATCGACCGCCGGCTCGTCGACCTGGACGCCGCCGGCGACGTTGACGAAAATATCCTGGTTGAAGAGCCGCGCTCCCATTTTCTTCTCCAGGACGGCGACGAGCAGCGCGACGCGGTTGTGATCGACGCCGATCGTCGTCCGCCGCGGCACGGCAAGGAACGACGGGCTGACCAGCGCCTGCAGCTCGACGAGGATCGGCCGTGTGCCTTCCATGCTGCAGATGACGGCGGAGCCCGGGGCTTTCAGCGGGCGCTCCATCAAAAACAATTCCGACGGATTGGCGACCTCCTGTAGGCCGCTTTCCTTCATTTCGAAAACGCCGATCTCGTTCGTCGAGCCGAACCGGTTCTTGACCGCCCGAAGAATGCGAAAATTGTGGCCGCGGTCGCCTTCGAAGTAGAGCACCGTATCGACCATGTGTTCCAAGACGCGCGGCCCCGCGAGCGCGCCGTCCTTGGTGACGTGCCCGATCAGAAACGTGCCGAGGCCGGTCTTTTTCGCCAGTGTGATGACCGCGCCGGAGCACTCGCGCACTTGGCCGATGCTGCCGGGCGCGGAAGGAAACGCGGAAGAGAAGATCGTCTGGATCGAATCGATCACGAGCACCTGCGGCCGGATTTTTTTGATCTGCTCAAGGATTTTGTCGAGCGCCGTCTCGCTCAGCACGAAGAGCTTTGGCGCGTCGATGCCGAGCCGCTCGGCGCGCATCTTGATCTGGCGCTGCGACTCCTCGCCCGAGACGTAGAGGCACGTGAGACCGCTTCGGCCGAGCGCCGCGAACGCCTGGATGAGCAGCGTCGATTTGCCGATGCCCGGATCGCCGCCGATGAGCGTCACCGATCCCGGCACTAGTCCGCCGCCGAGCACCCGGTCGAATTCTCCGATGCCGGAGAGCACGCGGTCCTGCTCGTCGGTCGATATCGCCGCGATCGCCGCCGAATCTTCGTGGCCGAAGGCGCTTTCGGCACGCGGATTGACCGCGCGCTCGAATTTCTCCTCGACCATCGTGTTCCATTGATTGCAGTCGGGACACTTGCCGAGCCATTTCGGCGACTGCGAGCCGCAATTCTGGCAGGAGAAGACGACGCGCGCTTTGGCCATGGATCAGGCGGTCAGTTTTTGCCGCTCCACAGATGGCGGAACTGCGCCGCGACGACGTCTTCGTAGGCCGCGTCGTGCGCGAGCAGCCCCATGTCCATCGCGAAGCGGTTCATCTTGCGGACGGTCTCTTCGGAAATCGTGGGATCGTAATAGGGCAGATCGCGCTCGATGAGCTGCGCGATGAGCCCGGCTTCCGACGGCGGAAAGACGCGACGCCCGATCGCCGTCGCGCGCCTGGGATCTTCGCGCAGCGCGTTTTGCGCCTTGACGAGCGCGCGCACCGCCGCCGCGGCGCTTTCCGGCTCGCGCTCGATGCGCGCTTCCGTCGTGAGCAACGCCGGGAACGTGTAATGGAGCGCCGGTTCGGGCGCGACGCCGCGGCGGACGTCGAGGATGATTTTGCCCACGCCTTTTCGCACCGCAATCTCGGCGCCCATCGCGTTGGCCCAGAAGCCGTCGATCTTGCCCTCTTCCAGCGCTTTCGCGGCGGTCAGACCGAAAGAAACCGTCGCGCCGGTCGCGCCGGGGACCGGCGCGATGTGCACGCCGTCGCGCGCCGGATCGATGCCGGCTTCGAGCAGCAAGCGCTTGAGCCCGAGATCGACTCCCGGAGCGGCCCCTATGCGAAGGCCCTTCAGCGTCGAGACGTCGCCGCGCTGGGCGTCGATGTCGGCGCGCAGCACGAGCAGCCAGTACATGCGCTGCGCCAGCGCGGCGAGCAGCTTCGCGCCGCGCCAGTCGGTGAACGCCATCAGGGTCGCGTGCGCCGAGCCGGCGACGAAGTCGAGCGCGCCGTCGCGCAGCGCCTCCATCAGCTTCGGCACGGGGAACAGCAGCTCGACTTTATCGATGTCGAGCCCTTCCGCCTTAAAGAAGCCGAGCTCGGCGGCGGCGATCGCGGGAAAATAGGAATTCGAAATCAGGTCGGGAACGGCGATGCGCATCACGCGCCCGCGGGCTGCTCGGCGCGCCAGGAGCGCATGTACTGCACGATGTCGGCCAGCGGCAGCACGTCGGCGTACTTCTGGTTCATGTCGAAAAGATTGATCGCGTGGCACGCCTCGTGCCGGTCGAAGACGCACTCCTCGGCGACGATCATGCGAAAGCGGTAGGTCGTGCCCTCGACGACGCTCGCGCGGACGCAGCCGCTCGTGCTCTCGCCGCAGGCGATGACGGTGTCGACGCCGAGTTGGTTCAAATGCGCCACCAAAGGCGTGCCCCAGAAGGCGCTGGGCGACAATTTTTTCAACACCGCCTCGCCGGGCATCGGCTCGACCTCGTCGATGATATCGAATTTACGGCGCTCGCGGTCCATCATCTCCGGCGATTTCTTGCCGCCGCTGCTGCGGCGGAACGACCATTCGTCGACGCCCGCGCCGCCGAGACCGGTCACATGGATGATCGGGATGCGGGCCTCGCGCGCGGTGCGCAGCAGCGTCTGGATGTGCGGGATCGCGTTCCAGCCCGCCATGCCGCAGCTTCCCGGCCAATCCTTGACCGCTTCCAAAACCGGCTGCGGCTTGTCGCCGAAGACCCAGCGATAGAGATCGATCAGAAGCAGCGCCGGCTTTTTTCCGAAGCCAATCGACCGCGGCGGCTTCATTCCGACGTGCGCCTTGTCCTGCTCGGTCAGAAAACGATCCCAGACTCGCTCGGCCATTGAACACCTCCTTACGAACGCTCCATGTCTATCATCCGGCGAATTCGAGGGTCAAGCAGCGCGGCGCTGTTTGCGCGCCTCCCGGCAGTATAATAAATCTATTGGTTCGATGTCCGATGCTTTCACCGAAGCCACCGAGGCGCTGAAACGCCGCGGCTTGTATCGCTGGCTCCGCCGCGTCGACGGCGATCAGGGCCCCGAGATCGTCCTCGACGGGCGGAGGGCGCTGAACTTTTCTTCCAACAATTATCTGGGGCTCGCGACGCATCCGGTGCTGAAAAAAGCGGCCCAGGACGCGATCGAGCGCTACGGCTGCGGCTCGGGGGCTTCGCGGCTCATCTCAGGCAACATGGCGCTTTACGACGAGCTCGAAGCGAAGATCGCCAAGCTCAAAAGCGCCGAGGCGGCGCTGGTGCTCAACTCCGGCTATCAGGCGAACGTCGGCATCGTTCCCGCGCTCGCCGGCGAAGGCGACACGATCTTCAGCGACGCGCTCAATCACGCGAGCATCATCGACGGCTGCCGTCTCTCTCGCGCGCAGGCGATCATTTATCCGCACTGCGACGTCGCGTTTTTGCAAGACGCGTTGGAAAAGGCGCCGCGGCGCGGACGCAAACTGATCGTAACCGAGACGGTCTTTAGCATGGACGGCGACGAGGCGCCGCTCGCCGCAATCGTCGACATCGCGGAAAAGCACGGCGCGGTCGTAATGATCGACGAGGCGCACGCGACCGGCGTCTTCGGGCCGAACGGCGCCGGCGTCGCGGCGAAGCTCGGCCTCGCAGAACGGATCGCCGTCCAGATGGGAACCCTGGGCAAGGGGCTCGGCGGCTTCGGCGCGTACGTCGGCTGCAGCCAGGCGCTGCGCGAGTTTCTCGTCAACCGCTGCCGGAGCTTCATTTTCGCGACCGCGCTGCCTCCGCCCGTGCTCGCCGCCGCGAGCGCGGCCGTCGATCTCTTATACAACGAGCCGCAGCGCCGGTTGGCGCTGTGGCACAATATCCGCGCGCTGCGCGAGGGCTTCCGCGCGCTCGGATTTTCGATCGGCGACAGCGAGAGCCAGATTATGCCGCTCGTTATCGGCGCCGCGGAAAAGTGCATGGCGTTTTCCGAGCGTCTCCTCGAAAACGGAGTTTTCGTCCAGGGCATCCGCCCGCCGACGGTGCCCGAAGGCACCTCGCGGCTCCGCGTGACGGCGATGGCGACGCACACGCACGAGCACCTCCACCGCGCGCTCGAGACGTTCGAAGCGGTCAAAAGCGAAATGCGGATTTAAAATGTCGCGGCACGAAGATCTCAAACGGCTCGACCACGCCTATCTCTGGCATCCGTTCACACAGATGCGCGACTGGATGGCCGACGAGCCGTGTATCATCGAGAGCGGCGAGGGCCATTATCTAGTGGACGTCGACGGCAAGCGATACCTCGACGGCGTCTCGTCGCTCTGGTGCAACGTGCACGGCCATCGCCGGTGCGAGCTGGATTTGGCGATCAAGGCGCAGCTCGACAAGATCGCCCACTCGACATTTCTGGGTCTATCGCACCCGCCCGGCATCGAGCTGGCGGAAAAATTAATCCGCATCGCGCCGCCGGGCCTCCAGCGAGTCTTCTATTCCGACGACGGCGCGACGGCGATCGAGGCGGCGCTGAAGATCGCGGTGCAGTACTGGCAATTGAAAGGTGAGACGAAGCGCACGCGCATCGCGTCGCTCGTTGAAGCGTATCATGGCGACACCGTCGGCTCGATGAGCGTGGGCTATGCGGAGACGTTTCATCGCTTTCACCGCGATCTGCTTTTCCCCGTGCTGCGCATCAACCCGCCGCACGTGTTTCGTTACTACGAGCGCATGACGGATAAGGGTGCGCTCGAACGCGCGATCGGCGAAGCGG